>JBIKZP010000434.1:0-2905 GCA_044354655.1 Rhodoferax sp.
GTCCGAACGACTCTTTGCGAGCGGCCCTGGGCAAGTCCAAGTTTGCGGCTTGCGCGGCTTGCCATGGCATGGACGGCAAGGGCAACCCTGCACTGGGTGCGCCTAACCTGACCGACGACATCTGGTTGCATGGCTATGGCGAGGCAGCTATTGTGGCCATGGTCAATAACGGCAAGATCAACCAAATGCCCGCACAGGCTGACAAGTTGACCGAAGCGCAGATTCATGTGTTGGCGTCCTATGTCTGGGGCCTGTCCAACAACGCTAAAAAAGTTGCACCGTAATCGGTAGCTGTTATTAGTAGCTGTTATTGGTAGCTGTGATCGGTAACTTGTCTTCCCCCCAACTGATGTACTGCATTGACCTCTCCAGACCCTAAGCCCCGCAAGATCATCCCCATCGTGGCGCAAGCTGGTTACGAGCCACCAGCGCCAGTCGATGCCACCGATGAGGTGATGACGTCTCTTTACGCTGCGCACGAGAAAATTTATCCGCGTAGCGTGTCGGGGTTTTTCTCGCGTTGGCGCTGGGCCATGGTGGTGCTGACCCAACTGGTCTTTTATGGTCTGCCCTGGTTGGAGTGGGGCCAGCGCCAAGCGGTGCTGTTTGACTTGGGCTCCAGGCGGTTTTATATTTTTGGTTTGGTCCTCTACCCGCAAGACTTCATCTATTTGACAGGCTTGCTGGTAATTTCTGCGTTATCGCTGTTTCTGTTTACGGCGGTTGCTGGGCGCTTGTGGTGTGGCTACGCTTGTCCGCAAACGGTTTACACCGAAATATTTCTCTGGATAGAGAAGCAGGTGGAGGGCGACCGCTCTGCCCGTATGCGGCGCGACGCCAAGCCTTTCTCTCTGGATACCCTGGGCCGCAAAACCCTCAAGCATGTTTTGTGGCTGGTGCTAGCCCTTTGGACCGGCTTTACCTTTGTGGGCTACTTCACGCCCATTAAGGGGCTGAGCTTGGAGTTCCTGCAAATGAGCATGAGCTCCTGGGAAGTTTTTTGGACCTTCTTTTACGGCTTTGCCACCTATGGCAACGCGGGCTTCATGCGTGAGCAGGTGTGCAAGCACATGTGCCCTTATGCGCGCTTTCAGAGCGCCATGTTCGACAAAGACACCCTCATCGTCACCTACGACACAGAGCGTGGCGAGCCCCGTGGCGCCCGCTCTCGCAAGGCCGACCCGCTCAGTCTCAACCTGGGCGCGTGTGTGGACTGCAGCCTGTGCGTGCAGGTGTGCCCCACGGGTATTGATATACGCAAAGGCCTGCAATACGAATGCATTGGCTGCGGTGCTTGTGCAGATGTGTGCGACACCGTCATGGACAAAATGGGTTATGCCCCCGGCTTGGTGAAATACACCACACAGAACGCCATGAAGAACCAATGGACGCAGGCGCAAACCTTGCGCCATGTGTTTCGGCCTCGGGTGCTGATCTACAGTTCCATACTGGGCGCCATCGTGCTGGCCATGCTGGTGAGTTTGTCTTTGCGCACACCATTCAAGGTGGATGTGGTGCGCGACCGCGGTGTGATGGCGCGCATAGTGGGCGCCGGCAACATTGAAAACGTTTACCGCCTGCAAGTCATGAACGCGACTGAGTCGGCGCAACGCTACAAAATATCGGTCACAGGGCTGCCAGGGTTGGCCGTCAGTTCTGAGACAGACGTGCTGGTTGAGTCTACCCAGGCCCGATGGGTTGCCGTGCGGGTTCAATTGCCTTACCAGGGGGCACCTGCCGGTTCACACCCCATTCATTTTGAAATTCAATCGCTTGATTCGCCAGGGCACCTGACCGAAAAGTCGGTCTTCCTGGTGCCTCGTTAAGTATGAAAGGACTCCCTATGACAACCAATAATTCTGGCGCAGCCGCTCCCTGGTGGAAATTTGGCCATGTCTGGCTGGTGGTGGCCGGTCCGGCGCTGGTGGTGGTGGCCAGTTTCATCACCTTGTACCTGGCCATTACCCGGCCTGATCCGGTGCTGGCTGAAGACTACTACCGTCAGGGCATCAACATCAACCAGACCCTGGGCAAAGAGACGCTCGGCGGGAGTCAGGCGCCTGCCATACAGGGGCGCAACCATGCGGCTACCGGTGTGGTGCCCAAGCCCTGATGCTGACCCTAGCTGACCTTACCTTACCTCACCTTGCCTAAGGGGATGAACGCCATGTTGTCACACCGAATCATGTGGATTGTTTGGCCCGCCTTTTTGGTGGCCTGCCTCTTGGAGGCGCTGGTGTTTGCCATGGTGGACCCGCATGATCTGCACTGGTTTGGCCAGCCGGTAGACATGTCACGCCAAGGCGTTTACACCGTCTCGTTTTTCGTGTTCTGGCTTATCAGCATGCTGGGCAGTGGCTTGACCACGCTGCTCGCCATGTCGCCCTTTGAGGTAAACCGCTGCCCGCTTGACGCAGACCTTCGGCCAGACGGCTGCCCCAAGCAGGGCGCTTGCTAGCCCAGTTAGTTACAGACCTGGGGATTCACAATTTCCTTGAGCGCGTCAATTTTCAAAATGCGCACATGGCGCTGCTTCACTTCAACAATGCCTTCGTCGGCAAACTTTGAGAACGTGCGGCTCACCGTCTCGAGCTTGAGGCCCAGGTAGCTGCCTATCTCTTCGCGCGTCATGCGCAACACCAACTCTGACTGCGAGAACCCCCGAGCAAACAAACGCTGCACCAGGTTCAACAAAAAAGCGGCTAAGCGCTCTTCAGCCCGCATGCTGCCCAGCAGCAGCATCACGCCGTGTTCTCGCACAATCTCACGGCTCATGATCTTGTGCACATGGCGTTGCAGGGCGGTGACTTCGCGCGACAGTTCTTCCAGCCGGTCAAATGGCATCACACACACCTCGGCATCTTCAAGGGCTACTGCGTTGCAGGTGTGTTGGTCGTTCACTATG
>JBIKZP010000060.1:0-8875 GCA_044354655.1 Rhodoferax sp.
TGTCGCCGGCCTTCAAGCGTTTTGTGATTCCGCTCACGCTGATCATCTTGTTTTGCCTCTTTGCCGTGCAAAAACGCGGCACCAGCGGCATTGGCAAATTTTTCGGGCCCATCACGCTGGTCTGGTTTGCCTGCATCTCGCTGCTGGGCATCTCGCACATTGCCACCAACCCGGCCATTTTGTGGGCCATCAGCCCGCATTACGCACTGGGTTTCATGTGGCACAACCCAGGTACCACCTTCATCATTTTGGGCGCCGTGGTGCTGTGCGTAACTGGCGGTGAGGCGCTGTACGCCGACATGGGTCACTTTGGTAAAAAACCCATCCGGGTGGCCTGGTTTGCCGTGGTCATGCCCTCGCTCACCCTCAATTACTTCGGCCAGGGCGCCTTGCTGCTGACCCACCCCGAGGCCGTTAAAAACCCGTTCTTCCTGATGGCGCCCGACTGGGCCTTGGTGCCTTTGGTGTGCCTGGCCACCATGGCCACGGTGATTGCCTCGCAGGCGCTGATCTCAGGGGCCTTCTCAGTCACCAAACAGGTGATTCAGCTCGGCTACCTGCCACGCCTGCAGGTGCTGCATACCAGCGTTAAAGAGGCCGGCCAGATTTACCTGCCCTTCGTCAACTGGGGCCTGTTTGTCACCATTGTGCTGGCGGTGGTGATGTTCAAGTCATCAAGCAACCTGGCCGCTGCTTACGGCATTGCGGTGTGTACCGATATGCTGATTACCACCGTGCTGACGTTTTACGTCATTCGCTATCGCTGGAATTACCCGCTGGCCTTGTGCCTGGGTGCCACCGGTTTCTTCTTCGTGGTGGACCTGGCGTTCTGGGCCTCCAACCTGATGAAGCTGTTTGACGGCGGCTGGTTCCCGCTGGTCATTGGCGGCGTCATCTTTACCTTGATGCTGACCTGGAAAGGCGGGCGCGCCCTGCTCAACGCCAAAATACGCGCCGATGCCGTGGACCTGCCCAGTTTTCTGGAGGCCGTGTTTGTCAGCCCGCCGGTGCGGGTGGAAGGCTCCGCCGTGTTTTTGACCGCCGAGCCCGGCACCGTACCCAATGCCTTGTTGCACAACCTCAAGCACAACAAGGTGCTGCACGCGACCAATTTGTTTGTCACGGTGCGCAACCACGAAGTGCCCTGGATTGGCATGGACAAGCGCCTAACATTTGAACCCTTGGGCCACGACTGCTGGCAGGTCATGATCAACTACGGTTTCAAAAATGATCCCGATGTGCCCAAGGCCTTGCAGCAACTCACCGGCCACGGCTGCGACCTGGACCCCATGAGCACCAGCTATTTCCTGTCGCGCGACACCGTCATTCCCACCATTGACAGTGGCATGGCGCAGTGGCGCGAGAAGCTGTTTGCGCAAATGCACCACAATGCCAGTGGGGCAGCCGACTTCTTGAAGCTGCCCAATAACTCGGTGGTTGAGCTCGGCTCCAAGATCGAAATCTAAGGCAACACGGCCATGCGTTTTTTCCGGGATCTCAGTCCTTCAGCCTTCACCGCCGGTTTCATTGCCGTGTTGGTGGGCTTCACCAGCTCGGTGGCCATCGTGCTGCAAGCCGCGTTGGCCTTTAAGGCCAGCCCGGCAGAACTGGCTTCCTGGATGTGGGCGCTCTGTTTGGGCATGGGCTTGTGCACGCTGGGACCGTCCCTGTGGCTGCGCAAACCGGTCATGGTGGCCTGGAGCACGCCGGGTGCCGCCGTGCTGGCCACCGCTGGTTTGGCAGGTGGATTTTCCATGGCCGAAGCCGTGGGCGCTTTCATGGTGTGTGCTGCGCTCATTACCTTGTGCGGTGTCACCGGCTGGTTTGAGCGCATCATGAATCGTTTGCCGCTGGCCATTGCCTCAGGGCTGCTGGCCGGCGTGCTGGCCCGCTTTGGCATGCAGGCGTTCACCGCGGCGCAAACTGCCTTGCCTTTGGTGCTCACCATGCTGCTGACCTATTTGGTGGGCAAGCGCCTGACGCCGCGCTATGCCGTGCCGCTGACCTTGGGGGTGGCCGTGGCGTTTGCTGCTGTCAGCCCGGGCTTGAACGGCGCAGGCATTGAGTGGGGCTTGGCTAAACCAGTATTGGTGCTGCCCGTTTTTACGCTCTCTGCCGCCATTAGCCTGGCCCTGCCGCTGTTTGTGGTGACCATGGCCTCGCAAAACCTGCCCGGCGTAGCGGCCATTCAGTCGGCCGGCTACAGCGGCCCGGGCGTTCATGACGGCATTCCCATTTCAAAAATCATCACCCTGACCGGGCTGGCCACGCTGGTGTTGGCGCCCTTTGGCGGGTTTGCCCTGAACTTGAGCGCCATCACCGCGGCCATCTGCATGGGGCGCGAAGCCCACCCTGACCCAGCGCGGCGCTACACCGCTGCTGTTTCCTGTGGCCTGTTGTATGTGCTGATTGGCGTGTTGGGGGCGGCTGTTACGGGCGTGTTGCTGGCGTTTCCCAAAGAGTTGATTGCGGCCATTGCCGGCCTGGCGTTGCTGGGCACCATTGGCAATGCGCTGGCCCTGTCGCTGCGCGACGAGCAACACCGTGAAGCCGCCTTGGTGACCTTTCTGGTGACGCTCAGTGGCGTGGTCATTGCGGGCGTGGGTTCGGCCTTTTGGGGTGTGCTGGCCGGCGCGTTGGCGCTGTTTGTGCAACAGTACGGCAAGTCGCATTTTTCTTCACCCTCTGCCTGAGCCTGTTTTCTCCCATGCATATCCTGTTTATCGTTGACCCGCTGGCCACTTTCAAAATTCACAAAGACAGCACATTCGCCATGATGCGCGAGGCCCAAAAGCGTGGCCATACCCTGTCGGCCTGCGAGCCCAAAGACCTCATGTGGCAGCGCGGCGCGCCCGTCACCGCCTACGTGCGAGACCTCACCCTCACCGGCCAACCCGACCCCTGGTTCACCTCGCCGCAACAGCCACCGAACGAGCGGGCGCAGCCGCTGAAGGACTTTGACGCCGTCATCATGCGCAAAGACCCGCCGTTTGATGCTGAATATTTTTACGCCACGCACCTGCTGGAGCAGGCCGAGCGTGAAGGCGCCCGCGTCTTCAACAAGCCACGTGCCCTGCGCGACCACCCGGAAAAGCTGGCGATTCTGGAGTTTCCTGACTTCATCGGCCCCACCCTGGTGACGCGCGACGCTGAGGACATCAAACGTTTTCATGCCGAGCACCAAGACATCATCTTGAAGCCGCTTGACGGTATGGGCGGCACCGGTATCTTCCGGGTCAAGGCCGACGGCCTGAACTTAGGCGCCATCACCGAGACGCTGAACCAGGAGGGCACGCAGACCGTGATGGTGCAAAAGTTCTTGTCCGCCATTTCTGAGGGCGACAAGCGTGTGCTGGTGATTGGCGGCCAGCCCGTCCCCTACAGCCTGGCGCGCATTCCGCAGGGCGGCGAGGTGCGCGGTAACCTGGCCGTGGGCGGCAAAGGTGTGGCGCAGCCCTTGAGCGCCCGTGACCGTTTTATTGCTGAGTCCCTCGGCCCCATTCTGTTTGCCAGGGGCTTATTGCTGGTGGGCCTGGACGTGATTGGCGACAGCCTGACCGAGATCAATGTCACCAGCCCCACCTGCTTTCAGGAAATTTTTGACCAGACTGGTTTTGACGTGGCGGCGATGTTTATCGACGCACTGGAAGCAGCCATGAAAGCCGCACTTCAAGCCGCAGACACCACCACCGGTTGAGCCTGGCCACCCGCCGGACAAATGGTCTGCTGGGGTGTGCAGGCGGCCGTAGTGCCCGCCACAAACACCTTGAGCTCACCGGGCGCCATGGCCACCCAGTCTTCGTTGGTGGTGAGCGGTTCGGTCACCACAATGGCCAGGCGGTCATCTGGGCCGTTTAACTCGGACAGGTCGACGCTGACATCGTCATCTTTGAGGTGTACCTGCGAAAACGGCGCTTGGCGTAACACGTAGTGCAGCTTGGTGCTGGCGTGCGCCCATAGCGCCTCGCCGTTGCTGAGTAAAAAGTTGAAAGTGCCCGACGCAGAAATCTGCGGCACCAGCTCGGCCAGCGTCAGCGTCAGCTCTTCAATGGAGGGCACACCCACGTGCGACTTGGACAGCTCTTGCAACAGCCAGCAAAAGGCCAGTTCGCTGTCGGTTGTGCCCACCGGTTTGAAGTTGCCGTGCAGCGTGGGGGCGTAGTTCTTCAAGTCGCCGTTGTGGGCAAACACCCAGTAGCGGCCCCACAGTTCACGCACAAAAGGGTGGCAGTTCTCCAGTGTGATCGCGCCCACCGTGGCCTTGCGCACATGGGCCACCACGTTGTGGCTTTTGATCGGGTAGCTGCGCAGCATTTGCGCAATCGGGGACGTGGAGGCGCCTTCTTTGTCCACAAAGTAGCGCACGCCTTTGCCGGGCAGGTTAGGCGTGCTTTGTTCACTCTCGAAGAAGGCAATACCCCAGCCGTCGGCGTGGTGGTCGGTGCAGCCGCCGCGCTGCGAAAAACCGGTAAAGCTCAGGGTCAGACTGGCAGGCAGTCGACTGTTCATTCCAAGCAGTTGGCACATGGGGCGGGGCTTATAAAAAAAGCGGCAAGGTGCCGGGGACGGACGGGCGCGCCATCAGTCTTTGGGCCGGGGCTCGCTCCACAGCACGCCGCCAGTGGCCCAGTTTTCGCGCTTCACATCGGTAATCAACACATCGACTGAAGCGGCCGAGCCGCCCAGCACTTCCACCGTGACACGGGTGATCTCTTCCACCAGCTTTTTCTTTTGCTCGAGGGTGCGACCTTCGAGCATTTCTACATGATAGGTAGGCATGATTTATTTCAAAAGAATGACAACAGGGCCGATGATAGCCCTGCCCAGGGGCGCTTTTAAACAATGTTCAGACCAAATTCGCTTCAATTTCAGGTCAATTTCAAGCCAACCCGTCGCGCGGGTCTGCCGGTGGCTGCCAGGGGGTGTCAGTGTCTAGCGGGTAGACCGGTCGCGGCATACGCGTCCAGGGCAAGGTGCTGAGCTTGGGCGTGGTCAGGCCGGGGCAGTCCACCTCCAAAATTCGCTCTGGCGATGTGAAGGTGTCAAAGGCGGCACGAAAGTGGCCACGGCTTTTCGCCACCAGGGTGCGCACCCTGGTCGATGAGTCCTTGGTTGCGTCCTTGGATGCGTCGCTGGATGCGTGGTCCAGGTGGATGCCCAAGACCTCCAGTTGTGCCGGGTCGAGCAACTGCTGGCGTTGGGAGATCACCGCCACCTGCACACCCCCCAGCGCCAGCAGGGCTGAGGGCCCCATGGACTGCGCCGAGCCTTTGAGCAGGCCGCGCCGCCCCAAAAAATGGCCGTCCGACAAGGCCAGCACGCGGGCAGTCTGGTGCAGCTCGGGCGCTAACGGGTCGGTACTGCCCTGGTTGAAGGTGGCGTCAAAGGTGGCGCCCACGCCCAGGGTGTGGGCGGATTGCGCCAGCGCAGCGTCGGTGAACACGGCCAGCAACACGCCTTGCGCTTGTGCGGCCAGCAAGGCCGCCAGCAGGGTGACGGTGTTGCCGCCGCCGCCACCGCCCGGGTTGTCGGCCACGTCGGCCAGGATCAGCGGCGCCGTGCCGTCATTGGCCAGGCCGCAGGCTACAGCGGCCTGTACCGCGTCATGCAAGGGCGTGAGTTGCGTGACAAAACGCTGGCGTACTTGCCACACCTGTGTCGCCAACTTCAGCGCCAAGCTACGCGCGGCAGCCCGCTGGCCTGCCCGTGCGGTCACCACCACGCCAAAGCCGCAGTTCACCGAGTCGGCCAGCGCAAAACCACCGCACAAAGACACGTTGAGTACAGGGCCGCCCACGTGGCCTTGGCCCATTGCGATCAGGTCGCTGTAGGGTGTGCCGGGCGCCACCAGTTGCGCGGTGGCGGGCGGCACCAGCGGCAGCTTCACCAGTTCCACCACGCCCGGTCCGTCCTGCAACACGGTGTGCAGGTGCTGCGCCAGTTCTTCGCCGCAGGCCTCCAAGTCACTGTGCGGGTTGGTGCGGTAGGCCACGCAGGCCGACAGCGACGCGGCCATGCGCGGCGAGAAATTGGCGTGCAGGTCGAACACCGCCACGATAGGAACCGCTGGCCCCACCAAGGCGCGCAGACGCGTAAACAGCTCCCCGTCGGCATCGTCTTGGTCGGTGGTCAATGCGGCGCCGTGCGATGAAATAAAGAGCGCATCCAGTGGC
This sequence comes from Rhodoferax sp., assembly GCA_044354655.1. Classification (GTDB taxonomy): domain Bacteria; phylum Pseudomonadota; class Gammaproteobacteria; order Burkholderiales; family Burkholderiaceae_C; genus Rhodoferax. The sequence goes on from JBIKZP010000060.1 coordinate 6,174, forward strand.
CCGGCCGCGCGCACGCGTTGCGCCAGGTCCTGCAGCAGGGCGTCAAAATAAGCTTGCTCGACTGGACCACCGGGTTGCGCTGCCACCATGCGCAGCGCCACGGGTTGCCAGGCGCCCAAGCGCGACATGGCGGCCATGAAGCCCCGGGTGTCGGGCAATACGCGCGGCACATCGCGCGCCAACTCGGTTTGCAAGGCCTCACCCGCCAAGTCGAGCGAACTGGCAAACATGGCCGCGGTGGTGACCGGCGCCCAGCGGTTGCATTCAATGAAAAACCCAGCCATGCCCACGCGCAGGGGGCGGGTGTTGGGGGCTGGGCTGTCAGGCATGGGGGTTCAAGCTGCAGCTTGCAAGGCCTGCATTCCCTTCAAGCCTTGTTGGTAAATCTCCAGCGCCCGCGTGAGGCTGACTGCTCGCCAGGCTGGCGTGTCTACAAAAAAGGCGTCACGCACCTGCTGGCGAATTTTTGTACCTTGGGCTGAGAGCGGGTCGCCACGTTGGTGCAGCCAGTTGTCGGCAAAGAGCGAAAACATCACCTGCTGCTGAGCTTGCGTGCCCACTTCCAAAGCCACCGCCACTACCAGTGCTTGGGGGCACAGTGCGCGCAAGGCCATACGCACATTGCCGTCAATCACCGCCGAGGCCGACTCGCCCGAGGCCGGTGACGTCACATCGCCGCCCCACCAGTGGCGCGCCAGCGCCAGCGCACGGGAGTCAGGCGGATGGCGGCAAATCAGTTCGGTGTGGCCGCTAGGTCCCAGGCCGGTGTGGTGGTCCAGCACACACAGGCTGCGCGCCTGCTGCAAGTGGCTGTGCGCCACCGCCGCCAGTTGCTGGTTAGACCAGCACAGTGCCCGGCCGCCATAAAAAATGCCGTCTGCGTGCTGGTATTGCCCGCCGCTCAAGGCGCGTGCGGCTGCCTGCGGGCCCACGCGCTGCATGTAACCTTGCACCTGCGCCTGCAGCACAGCGCAGGTTTCGGGGGTCCATTGTTGGGGCAAGAGCCAGGGGTGCACTTCGTTGTAGGCCTCGTTCTCTGGCAGGTCTGCCCTGAAATCGATGTAGTTGCGGTTGATGTCAATATTGTCTTCATTGACGCGGCGCAGCCAGGAAAAACCGTAAGGGTTGAGCGCATGCAGCAACAGTACGGCGGTATCGGGCGGCAGACTGTGACCGGCTTGCTGCCGTAAAAACGCCACCTGGCAGCCACTGCCGTACAGCCCCTCCACGCCGTGTGTGCCAGACAGGCTCAGCAGCACCCGGCTGGCTTGGCGCGGTCCGAGCCAAGCCAAGTCCAGGCTCAAGGCCTCGCCTTGTAAGCCCAGGCCTGGATGGGGCCGGGATTCCAGGGTGGCGCCAGCTGCTGCCGCAGCGTCAAGAAACGCCGCACGCGCGCTGGCGTAGTCGGGGGCAAAGTCTGGCGCAAGATCTTGCGCCTCACTAAGGGCTTGTGTCATGGTGGGGCTGGGGCGAATCTATTCGGGTTTGATCCGGCGTGTCACAGGCAGGTACATCTTCTGCTCAGCCTGCAAAAACTCACGCGCCTGGGTGGCGTTGAGCAGGTAAGGCAAGTCGGCGCCGAGCTTGGTGCGCATGGCTTTCATGCCAGGCAAGTCCAGCGCCGTGTTGATGGCGCTGCTGAGCTGGTTGGCAATGGGTTCTGGTGTGCCCTTGGGTGTGAAGAGCATGGCCCAGACCTGCATCTCCAGGCCCTTGAGCGCGGTAGATTCGCCAAAGGTAGGCACGTCCTTGATCAGGGGCACGCGTGCTTTGGACGACACGCCCAACACCTTCACGCGCTTGGCCGCAATCATGGGCGCGGCGTTGGTGACGGTGGTTACCGCCAGGTCCAACTGGCCGCCAATCACATCGGTCAGTATTTGCGCGCCACCACGGTAGGGAATGTGCACCATGAAAACGCCGGCGCGGTCTTTCACCACCTCCGTCATCACATGGGCAAAGGAGCCAATACCGGCCGATCCAAAGCTCAAGCGCCCCGGGCTTTTACGCGCCATGGCGATCAGCTCATCCACCGTGTTGGCCGGAAAATCGGGCCGCACCACAAACACCGCCGGCGAGGCACCGGCCAGTGCCACCGGCATCAGGTCTTCCACCTTGTAGTTAATGGCGGGGTTGATCATCGGAATCAGCAGCGATTCGCTCAAGCCGCCGTACAGCAGCGTGTGGCCGTCGGCCGGCGAGCGAATCAGTTTTTGCATGGCAATGGCGCCACCGGCCCCAGCCAGGTTTTCTACCACCACCGACTGGCCCAGCAGCTTGGACAGCTCGGGTGCCAACAGGCGCGCACCAATGTCCGAAGCGCCGCCAGCCGTGAAGGGCACCAGAATGGTGAGGGGCTTGGAGGGAAATGCACTTTGTGCCCAAGCATTTCCCTGGCCCAGCGCCAAGACGGTACCCGCCGTAGCGCAGAGCATTTGACGGCGTGACAGCGTGGGTGGATTGAATTCGGGGCGTGACTGATGCGCTGGGCTGGACGAGTTCATGGCGGTCTCCGGTGCGGGCCTGTGCCCTGTGCAATTGGTGGATGAGAGCGGCTGATCGTAGGATGGAGCGGCCCTCGGGTAAAGTGTATTTGTTGCCAACTTAACTGCATTCAAAGCCATGAACTCAAGCCTGAAGCTGGAACTCTTGTGGAGCCCTTCCATGGTGGCTGGGGCTGCGCTCACCACGGTGGACATACT
>JBIKZP010000435.1:0-2901 GCA_044354655.1 Rhodoferax sp.
GCTTTATTGCAACCCTTGCTAGACAAGGGCTTCCAGAAAAGTTCGTTTGATTTGTGGATGGTTCCTGCTGCCCTCATGGGCTTATTCGCCGTTCGCGGATTGGCGGGGTTTGTGGCGCAATTTGCCCTGGCCAAGTTCACCAACGCCGGTTTGATGAATTTGCGCCAGGCGATGTTCAAGAAGATTCTCGATGCCAACCTGTCACTTTTTTCCAACCAGAGTGGCAGCACCCTGACCAACACCCTGGTTTACGAGGTTCACAACGGCTCGGCCATGCTGGCTAATTCCTGCATGAGCGTGATCAAGGACTCGTTCACCCTGCTGGCCCTGGTGAGCTATCTGTTGTTCTTGAACTGGAAGTTGACGCTCATCGTCACCTTGATGTTTCCCGCCGTGGCATATGTCATGCGCATTCTGTCGGCTCGTCTGTACCGCATTACCAAAACCAGCCAGACTGCGACCGACGACCTGGCCTATGTAGTGGAAGAAAACGTGCTGGCGCACCGGGATATTCGGCTGCACGCGGCGCAAGCCAATCAGTACGCCAGGTTTGCCGAGCTCAGCGACATGCTGAGGCGCCTGTCTATCAAATCATCGTCTGCTTCGGCGGCCATGACGCCATTGACCCAAATGTTGGCTGCCCTGGCTTTGTCTGCCGTCATTTCCATCGCCTTGGTTCAAAGTGAAAACAACAGCAACTCGGTGGGCTCCTTTGTGGCGTTTGTAACGGCCATGCTGATGTTGATCGCCCCCATCAAGCACCTGTCTGAGGTGTCCAGCCCCATTACCCGTGGACTGGCTGCCCTTGAGCGCGCCTTGTTGCTCTTACAGACCATTCCCAGTGAAGCCGGGGGGGACTTTGCCAAACCAAGGGCGCTGGGGCTGATCGAATTCCAAAACGTCACGGTCGCGTTCAATACGGATGCACAACCGGCCATTGACCAACTGTCGCTCACCATCCAACCCGGAGAAACCGTGGCCTTGGTGGGCGCTTCAGGCGCAGGCAAGACGACCTTGGTTAACCTTTTGCCCCGCTTCATCAATCCGACTTCAGGCACCGTGACTCTGGACGGCCAGGCACTTGAGCGCTGGTCCCTGGACGCATTGCGCCATCAATTTTCTTTTGTCAGCCAGCATGTGGTGATGCTCAGTGGCAGTGTGGCCAGCAATGTCGCACTGGGCCTGGCGCTTGACCGAACTAAGGTCTTGGACTGCCTGCAAGCGGCCAATCTGGGTGGCTTCATCCGTGACCTGCCCCAGGGAATAGACACCGAAGTGGGCCACAACGCCCTGCAATTGTCGGGCGGCCAACGCCAGCGCCTGGCCATGGCCCGCGCGCTCTACAAAGATGCGCCAGTGCTGGTGCTGGACGAGGCAACGTCTGCGCTGGACGCCGAGTCTGAACGCGCGGTGCAGGAGTCCTTGAACCTGCTGATGAAAAACAGAACCACCTTGGTCATTGCCCACCGCCTGTCGACGGTGCAAAACGCCGACCGCATTGTGGTGATGGAAGCAGGCAAAATTGTTGAAATGGGCAGCCACGCCGAGCTGATTCAACACGCTGGAAAATATGCCCACCTGTACCAACTGGGCCTGAGAGACGCCGAACCCGTTTGACCCCCCAGAATGATGCCTTCCCTTTCTGTCCTTATATTTGCTTCTTGCAAAAATTCGCGCTTCAACCCATTTGAGCGACCCAGCTTTCTCCACCATGACCATCTCCATTAGCGGCTTCACTTTCATTCGCAACGGCGTCGAGTTGGGTTTTCCATTTGAAGCGTCCATTCGCTCCTTGCTGCCACTGGTGGACGAGTTTGTTATTGCCATTGGCCAGGGCAACGATGACACGCTGGCACGTGTGCGTGCCATGAACGAACCCAAAATCCGCATCATTGAAACCATCTGGAACGAGCGCATGGCCGAGCGCGGCTTTGTTTATGCCCAGCAAAAAATGATTGCCCAGTATTCCTGCATTGGCGACTGGGCGTTTTACCTGGAAGGCGATGAGCTGGTGCATGAGGATGAACTGGCCGCCATCCGTCAGAGTGTGGACAAGCACCATGCCAACCCGAAGGTAGAAGCACTGGTTTTTGATTACCTGCATTTTTACGGCGCCCCTGACTGGATCGCCACCAGCCCGGCCTGGTACCGACGCGAATGCCGGCTGGTGCGCAACACCATTCGAACCTATGCGCCCGATGGCCAGTTCTGGGTGGCGATGGACCGCCACAAGCGCGGCCGCACGCTCAATGCCGCCTTGGCCAATGCGCATATTTACCACTACGGCCATGTGCGCAAGCTGCAGTACATGCAGCAAAAGCTGGAGCAAACCACCAAATACTGGACCAAGAGCGCCCCCAAGGCCGATTACTCACAAATTGATGCGCGGGCTGTGCAGCCCTTTGCCGGTCAACACCCCCGGGTCATCCAGCATTGGCTGGAGACCGAGGCGGAGAAAACCTTCACGCCCGATCCGCACCATGTGTTGACCGCGCGGGAAAAGAAACACCGCTGGTCCATGCGGCTTGAAAAACTGTTCGGCTGGGACTTGAGCCACAAGCATTACAAGCTGGTGGCCTAAATTTGCGGGCCACCTCAGGGGGCCTCATGACTACAGGCCCCCTGCTTGCCCCGCGCTACAAAAGCACAATATCGTATTGCTCCTGCCCCATCGCCGCTTCACTTTGCAGCGACACAGGCTTGCCAATAAACTCACTTAAGCCAGCCAGGTGCTGGCTTTCTTCATCGAGCAAGAGCTCAATCACTTGGGGTGAAGCCACCACCCTGAACTCTCTGGGGTTGAACTGACGCGCTTCGCGCAGAATTTCACGCAGGATGTCGTAGGCCACACTGCGCGCTGTTTTGGCAATGCCTTTGCCTTCGCACACCGGACAGGGTTCA
>JBIKZP010000061.1:0-8862 GCA_044354655.1 Rhodoferax sp.
CCATGCCGTGGTGGCGCAGCAATTTAGCGATATGGCGCGTGGCATGCAACGTTCGCCAGAAGCGGTGGCGGAAGGCTTTGTGCAGATTGCGGTGCAACAAATGGCCAACGCCATCAAGAAAATATCGGTCGCCCGCGGCTATGACGTGACCCGCTACACCTTGCAATGCTTTGGCGGCGCTGGTGGGCAACACGCCTGCCTGGTGGCTGACGCGCTGGGCATGACGCGCGTGCTGGTGCACCCCATGGCAGGAGTTTTGTCGGCCTATGGTATGGGGCTAGCCGACCAGAACGTGATCCGAGAACAAAGCATTGAACTACCTTTGGTGCAGGCCAGCATGAGCGCCCTCACGCAAAGCTTGGCCACGCTGGAGGCCGCAGCCCAAGCCGAGCTGCTGCAACAACAGAACCCCGCAGGCGCCGTGTCGGTGCGTCGCAGTGTGCACGTGCGTTACCAGGGCAGCGACTCGGCCTTGCGTGTGACCATGGGCGAACTCGCTGACATCGTGGCGGCATTTGAGGCTGCCTACCGCCAACGCTTTGCTTTTTTGATGGCCGGCAAAGCCCTGGTGGTGGAAGCGGTGTCGGTGGAGGTGCTGTTGCCCGGCGACGCCCTGAGCGAGCCGCGCCATGCAGTGCAGCCCCTGCGCGCCGTGCCACGCCGCGACACTGTGCGCCTGTACGCCGACGGTGCCTGGCACGAAGCGGCGCTGGTCGTGCGCGACGATTTGCAGGCGGGCGACGTGGTGCAAGGCCCCGCCATCGTGGTCGAGAAGAACGCCACCACGGTGGTAGAACCCGGCTGGCAAGCGCGCCTGACCGCGCTGCACCACCTGGTATTGACCCGCCGCGAGGCGCGGACCGTGCGCTATGCCGCAGGCACGCAGGTTGACCCGGTGCTGCTGGAAGTGTTCAACAACCTGTTCATGAACATTGCCGAGCAAATGGGTTTGCAGCTGCAAAACACGGCGCACTCGGTGAACATCAAAGAGCGCCTGGACTTTTCTTGTGCTTTGTTCGATGCCCAAGGCCAGCTGATTGCCAATGCGCCCCACATGCCGGTGCACCTGGGGTCGATGGGGGAGAGCATCAAAACCGTGATGCGTGAGAACGCGGCCACCCTGCAGCCGGGCCATGTGTATGTGCTCAATGACCCGTACCACGGCGGTACGCACTTGCCCGACATTACCGTCATCACGCCGGTGTACCTGGGCGCGGCGACGCAACCCAGCTTTTATGTCGGCTCACGCGGGCACCATGCCGACATGGGGGGCACCACGCCGGGCTCGATGCCGCCGTTTTCTACGTGCATTGAGGAAGAGGGCGTGCAGATCAACAACGTGCTCCTGGTCGAGCGCGGGGTGCTGCGTGAAGCCGAGATGCTGCGCCTGCTGCAAAGCGGTGACTACCCCAGCCGCAACCCGGCGCAAAACATGGCTGACCTGAAAGCGCAAATTGCCGCCAACGAAAAAGGTGCGCAAGAGCTGCGCAAGATGGTGGCGCAGTTTGGCCTGGACGTGGTGCAAGCCTACATGGGGCATGTGCAAGATAACGCCGAGGAGGCCGTGCGCCGGGTCATTACCCGCTTGCAAGACGGCAGGTTCACGCTGCCGCTGGACAACGGTGCGCAGATTCAAGTGGCGATTCGCGTCAACCGGCCTGAGCGCACGGCAGAGATTGACTTCACCGGCACCTCGGCACAGCAGCCCAACAACTTCAACGCCCCCAGTGCAGTCTGCATGGCGGCGGTGTTGTACGTGTTTCGCAGCTTGGTGGACGACGACATTCCGCTCAACGCGGGTTGCTTGAAGCCCTTGCGGGTGACCATTCCGGCGGGCTCCATGCTCAACCCCAACCCGCCCGCTGCGGTGGTGGCGGGCAATGTGGAGACCTCCACCTGCATCACCAATGCTCTGTTGGGTGCGCTGGGCGTGATGGCGGGCAGCCAGCCCACCATGAACAACTTTACTTTTGGCAACGCGCAGTACCAGTACTACGAAACCATTGCCGGCGGCAGCGGCGCCGGTGTGCTGATGGACGAGGCCGGCCAAGCCATAGGCGGCTTTGATGGCACAAGCGTGGTGCAAACCCATATGACCAACTCGCGTCTGACGGACCCCGAAATTCTCGAGTTTCGTTTCCCCGTGCGCTTGCTGAGTTACGCCATTCGGGCGGGCTCAGGCGGCGCAGGTCGCTGGCACGGGGGCGACGGCGGGGTACGTCGCCTGGAATTCTTGCAGCCGATGACGGCGGGTATCTTGTCCAACGGGCGTATTCATCCGGCCTTTGGCGCGGCCGGGGGCGAGGCGGGCGCGCCAGGAATTAACCGTGTGGTGCGCGCTTCAGGTGCGGTAGAGGCGTTGGGCCACATTGCCCAGACCGAGATGGGCGTGGGTGACGTGTTTGAAATTCACACACCGGGCGGAGGCGGCTACGGGGTGCCGGAATGATCTGCCGACACCATCGTATTCCCTAGGTCAAGTGACCTTGCATCGCCCCCATAATGAACTTCGCTTAATTGTTGTGCGCTGCACGATAAGCCTTGCTGGCCTTGAGTAGGCATGCAAGTTGCGTAGAGTTATTTGAAGTTAATTTAGAAATTTTATTTTTTGCGCCAGGAACCCGCTTAGACCATGTCCGAAACCCCCGTACCTGTCCTGCAGGTTAATCAGCTGCAGACGCGCTTCAAGACGCGCAATGGCGACGTGCACGCGGTCAACAACGTGAGCTTCGAGCTCAGGCCTGGTGAACTGCTGGGCGTGGTAGGTGAGAGTGGCTCAGGCAAATCGGTCACCATGATGTCGCTGCTGGGCTTGTTGCCCAGCCCGCCTGCGGTGGTCACGGGCGATTCCGTGATGTTCGACGGCCTGAACCTGCTGACCTGTACCCCCGAGCAACTGCGTGCCATTCGCGGTGCGCGCATTGGGTTCATATTTCAAGACCCCATGACCTCCTTGAACCCTGTGTTCAACGTCGGGTTCCAGATCATGGAGCCGCTGCGCAAGCACATGGGCCTGGACAAGGCGGCGGCGCGCCAGCGCGCGCAGGAGTTGCTGGAGTTGGTGGGCATTCCCGATGCAGCACGCCGGCTAGACGACTTTCCACACCAGTTTTCTGGCGGCATGCGCCAGCGCGTCATGATTGCCATTGCGCTGGCTTGCGACCCCCAGGTGCTGATTGCCGATGAGCCCACGACGGCGCTGGATGTCACCATTCAGGCGCAAATTCTGGAGCTGGTGCGTGAGCTGCGCCACAAGTTGGGTATGGCCATCATCTGGATCACCCATGACCTGGGTGTCATCGCCGGCATTGCAGACCGTGCCATGGTCATGTACGGCGGACAAATTGTGGAGATGGCACCGGTGCAGGAACTGTTTGCGCGGCCCAACCACCCCTATACCCGCGCCCTGCTGAAAACGGTACCGCGCCTCAATGGTGCGCGCGCACCCAAACTGGAGGTTATTGAGGGGCAGCCGCCCATTCTGCGGGCTGCGCCTTCGGCCTGTGCGTTCCGCGCCCGTTGCTCAGTGGCGATGGCACGTTGCGCGCTGGAAAATCCGCAGCGCCAGATGGTTGCGCCCGGTCACGATGTGGCCTGTTTTTGGGATCCTCTGACGGGAGCAGAACGCCATGCTTGAAGCCCCCAACCTGTCTGGCTCGGCCAGTAGCACAGCCCCTGCTACCCATACTCCCGCTGCGCCTATGGTGCAGGTGCGCGGCTTAAAGATGCACTTTCCCACCTACGCCGGCCTGTTGCGCCGCCGCTCGGGCGAGATCAAGGCGGTGGACGGCGTGAGTTTCGACATTCCGGCCGGCGAGACGCTGGGCCTGGTGGGCGAATCGGGCTGTGGCAAGTCCACGTGCGGGCGCGCTATGTTGCGCTTGTACGAGCCCACGGCGGGTCAGGTGATCATTGATGGTCAGGATGTGACGGCGGTTCGCCCTGAGGCACTGCGTCAGCTGCGTCCCAATATGCAGATGGTGTTTCAAGACCCGCAGGCCAGCCTAAACCCGCGCATGAGCGTGGCCGCCATTGTGGGTGAGCCCCTGGTGGAGCACACCCAACTGAGCAAAGCTGAGCGGCTTGAGCGCATTTACGAGTTGATGGACCAGGTCGGGCTCAACCGCAATTTCGCCAACCGCTACCCGCACGAATTTTCGGGCGGGCAGCGCCAACGCATCGGCATTGCCCGGGCGCTGGCGCTCAACCCCAAGTTCATCGTTTGCGATGAGCCCATCGCCGCGCTGGACGTGTCGATTCAGGCGCAAGTGGTCAATTTGCTGGAGAACTTGCAACAGCGCCTAGGCTTGACCTACCTGTTCATCAGCCACGACTTGTCCATGGTGCGCCACATTGCCAACCGCGTGGCCGTGATGTACCTGGGCCGCATTGTGGAGTTGACCGACCGCGATGCGCTGTACAACAAGCCGCTGCACCCGTACTCGCAGGCGCTGCTGTCGGCCGTGCCAGAGCCTGACCCGCAGACCGAGTCCCGGCGCCAGCGCATTGTGCTGACCGGCGATGTACCTTCGCCGGCGAATCCGCCCAAGGGCTGCGCCTTCAGCACGCGCTGCCCGCAGGCCATGGCGCAGTGCCACGTCAATGCCCCCGTTTTGACCGAGGTAGAACCTGGGCGCCAGGTGTCCTGCCATCTTTATTCGAATAACCATTTGACCGCTGAATCCACTGCGGCACATTGATTTCCAAGCCCCATCTCAACCCCTGCACCTAAAAGGAGACTTCATTGAAAACTCGTCATTTACTTCTAGCGCTGGGCACCGCCCTGGCGCTGGCCCAGCCGGCGCTGGCGCAACGCGGCTCCAGTGGCCACGTCAACCTGATTTACTGGCAGGCACCGTCCATTCTTAACCCCTATTTGTCGGGTGGTACCAAAGAGCTGGAGAGCGCCTCGCTGGTGCTCGAGCCCCTGATTCGGTTCAACGAAAAAGGCGAAATGGTGCCTTACCTGGTGGAAGAAGTCCCCACGGTGGCCAATGGCGGTTTTGCCGCTGACTTTAAAAGCATCACCTACAAGCTGAAAAAAGGTCTGAAGTGGTCTGACGGCACGCCGTTCACCGCACAAGACGTGGTGTTCAGCCACGCTTACTGCACCGGCATCAAGGGTTGCGCCAAGGCCAACACGTTTGCCCCGGTCGACAAGGTGACTGCGGTGAACGACAACACCGTGCGCATTACCTTCAAGAACGCCAAGCCCTACCCGTATGACGTGTTTGGCGGTCCCACCACCCCGATTCTGCAAAAAGCGCAGTTCACCGAGTGCCTGGGTGACAAGGCGCCTACCTGCACCAAGCAAAACTTCAACCCCATCGGTACCGGTCCGTTCATGGTCAAGGAGTTCCGCCCGAACGACGTGATCCAGATGGTGGCCAACCCCAACTACCGTGACCCGGCTAAACCAGCGTTTGGCACACTGACCCTCAAGGGCGGTGGCGATGCCGCTGCGGCTGGCCGTGCGGTGATGGAAACTGGCGAGTTTGACTACGCCTGGAACCTGCAGCTGGCCCCCGACGTGCTGGCACGTATGGCCAAAGGCGGCAAGGGCAAGACGGTTTCTGCCTTCGGCTCGCTGGTGGAGCGGATTGAAATGAACCTGACCGACCCATCGCCCAAGCATGGTGACTTGCGTTCTACTACCAAGCATCCGCACCCTTTCCTGACCGACATTCGCGTGCGTAAAGCCCTGTCCATGGCCATTGACCGCAATACGTTGGTTGAAATTGGTTACGGCCCGGCGGGTCGCCCCACCTGCAACCTGGTGCCCGCACCGGCTGCTTTTGCCTCTCCCAATACGGACTGCATCAAGCAAGACATGGCGGGTGCCAAAGCCTTGCTCGAACAGGCTGGTTGGAAGGTGGGCGCCGATGGTGTGCGCGCCAAGGACGGCGTCAAGCTGGAAATCCAGTTCTTGACCGCTACCAACGCAGTGCGTCAAAACTTCCAGACCTTGATCAAGCAATGGTGGACCGAGCTGGGTGTGAAGACCGAGTTGCGCAACGTGTCGGCCTCGGTGTTTTTCGGTGGTGACCCAGGTTCTCCTGACACCTTCCAGAAGTTTTACGCCGACGTGGAGATGTACGCCAACAACTTTGACGGCACCGACCCCGAGAGCTACTTGGCCGAGCACGTGTGCGACAAAATTCCACGGCCCGAGAGCCAGTGGCAAGGCACCAACATGAACCGCTACTGCGACCCCGCCTATGACAAGTTAGTCAAGGAACTCAGCGCAGCTACCGGTGTCGAGAAGCGTGGCGCTATTGCCAAGCGTCTTAATGAAATGCTGACCAAAGATACCTACGTCGTGGTTCCTCTGGTGGACCGCGGCCGTATCTCGGGGCATTCCAACACCCTGGTGGGCGTGCTGCTCAACACCTGGGACAGCGAACTGTGGAACGCTGCTGACTGGACCCGTAAGAAGTAAGGCTGCCTAGGCGACCTCGGCTGACGGGTTTAATTGGCCCGTCTTCCGATGGTTTGCCCTGGTGCCTGTTTTCTTTTTTTTGAATCGCACGCATGTTCACCTATACCCTTCGTCGTCTTCTCATTGCCTTCCCAACGGTGCTGGTGATCAGTCTGGTCATCTTCATGTTGTTGGAGTTGGCACCGGGCGACCCCATGGCGGACATGCCGCTGACTATTCCACCCGAGGTCAAAGCCAAAATGCGCGAAGCCTTGGGTCTGGACCAACCTTCCTGGGTGCGTTACCTGCTCTGGCTCAAACAATTTATGTGGGTCGAACCCCTGCACCTGTTTGACCACTGGTTTGGAACCGCCTATTCCGTTGATATGCAACGGGTTCTTTCCTGGCAAACACGCAGCCCGGTGACCGAACTGATTGCCCAACGCATGCCGCAAACTTTGTGGGTGGTGGGTATGGGTTACCTGGTGGGGGTGGCCATTGCCCTCCCGATTGGCGTGATTTCTGCCTACCGGCAGTACAGCTGGTTTGACCAACTCGGCACGTTTGTGTCGATGATTGGTTTTTCAGTACCCACCTTTTTTACGGGCGTCTTGCTGATTGTGGTGTTCTCTGTGCACCTCAACTGGTTGCCCTCTATTTACGACACCACGCTGGTGGTCAACTCGTGGGACACCTTCATACTGCAAGCCAAACAGATGGTGATGCCGGTGACGGTGCTGGCGCTTTACAACGCCGCGCAGATCAGCCGCTTCCTGCGCGCCACCATGCTCGATAACCTGGGGCAGGATTATGTGCGCACCGCCCGCTCCAAGGGCATGACAGAGAAAGTCGTGGTGCTGGTGCATGTGCTGCGTAACTCAATGATTCCGGTGGTCACCGTGATTGCCTTGGGCGTGCCCACCATTTTTGCCGGCGCGATCATCACCGAGCAGGTCTTCAAGGTCAATGGCCTGGGCCAGCTGCTGATCAATGCGATTCAGTCCAACGATTTGCCCATGGTGCAAACGTTGACCTTTATTTTTGCGGTGCTGATTGTGGGTTTCAACCTGTTGGCCGATGTGATTTACGGTGTGCTTGACCCAAGGATTCGTTATGACTGAGGCCACCCTGCCCCCCGCCACCGTCGAACAGGCAGAACGCCCGCCTCGCAGCCAATGGCTGGACGTGTGGGATCAGTTCAAGTCGCACAGGGGCGCCTTGGTCGGCGCGGCCGTGTTTGTCACCATTCTGCTGTTCATTTTCATAGGCCCCTTGTTGTGGAAGACTGACCCCGGCTATGCCAACTTGCTGATGCGAAACAAGGCGCCCAGTGCACAGTTTCCGTTTGGTACCGATGAGCTGGGCCGGGATTTGTTGGCGCGGCTGATGGCCGGCGGCAAGGTGTCGCTGGCGGTAGGCCTGACGGCCATGTCCATTTCGCTGTTGCTGGGCACGGTCATTGGCGTCAGCGCCGGTTTCTTCAAGCGCCTGGATGGTCCCTTGATGCGCTTGACTGATCTGTTTCTGGCGCTGCCCTTGTTGCCGCTGCTGCTGGTGATGGTGATGCTGTTTCGTGAACCGCTCGCACTCAAACTCGGGCCAGAGATGGGGATCTTTTTGCTCATGGTGCTGGCCATTGGCGCCACCTCCTGGATGCAGACGGCGCGTATTGTGCGCGGTGAGGTGCTGGCGCTCAAGGAGCGTGAGTTTGTGCTGGCGGCCCGCTCCATTGGCGCGCCGCCTTTGCGCATGATTCTGCGGCACATTTTGCCCAACACACTGAGCCCGATCATGGTGGCGGCCGCTTTGGGTATTGCCAGCGCCATCATTGTGGAGAGCGCGCTGTCGTTCCTGGGGCTGGGCTTTCCGCCAGACTTTCCCACCTGGGGCCGCTTGCTGTTTGACGCAGTCGACCACTTGCAGGATTACCCCAACCGGGTCTTGCTGCCCGGCCTGGCCATCTCGCTGACCGTGCTGTCGGTGAACTACATTGGCGACGGGCTGCGCGACGCGCTGGATCCGCGCATTCGCGGGCGCTAAGCCAGCGTCAGGCTGGCGCGCACCGTGCCGGCTTTTTCGTGCTTCACCTCAACCTGCACCGTGCTGCCGCTGGCAGCGCGTACCACCCACTGCATTTTGGCGCGGTCGCCGGTGGGCGAATGGTCGGTCCAGAAACTAACCAGCGACTGCTTGTAAGCCCGGCCTTCAAGCTCGCCGGCATGGGTGCGCAGGTCGCCGGCCATGAGTTCGGCGCCTGGCGGCAGGGTCAGCTCAGCCACCAAGCCGCGTGACTGTTTGCGCTGCAAGGCGCGCTTGGACACATACGAGGGCAAATGGCCGGTGTTTTGAACCCCCACTTCAATCTGGTAGACGCCCGTCCCAAGCGGTGTGCAGGTGGCATGCGTCAGCGTGAGTTTGGGTGAGGTCAGCGCGTTCCACAGCAA
>JBIKZP010000062.1:0-8861 GCA_044354655.1 Rhodoferax sp.
TTCCAGCGTGTAACGCGCCCGTTTCGTCTCGCTCATCTCTTCTCTCCTAAAACTGATTTTGGACTATCAGCTAAGGAGTACGTTTTTCGGGGGCAAGGTCACTTATGGGTCAGGCCAGAAACGCCAGACATCAGAAACTTGATGGAATAAAGCACCAACAGGGTGCCCAGCAGATCGCCGATAGCCATGACCAACGTGCTTTGCACAAAACTCTCGGTTTCCCCGCGCCAAGTGAGCCAAAGCTGATGCATCACAGGACTCACCACCGAAAAGACCAACGCTATTTTCAACAAGGCAGACGCTGATAAATCGCGTAAATTGGGGTCCATTTTGTACTTCTGAATGCAAATTTTTCTGGCGCACCAAGGCGCAAAGCCTGAAATAAAACCTGCCCCAACAATGGTTACCAAATTTCCATCGAAAAAATAAAAATATCCAATCACCAACGTTGAAAGTCCCACACTGAGCGCACCAAGGTTGATAAACACCAATACAAAGACCAATCTCAAGCCACTAGGCAAATAAACCCAGTCAACGCCCGAGGAGAAGGCGTAAGAAGATAAGAAATAATCGTTAAGCAGAAATAATAAGATATATACAATAGTCAGCAAAAAGACAACACTAAAAGTTTTTATCATTTTCATATGGTGCATTGTCTGCTCTGCGCGTTTGACTTCAAATACCCATTTATGTGTATTTCGTAGACTACTGGCCTGAATCTATGTCAAGTGGACTCAATGCCTTTGAACCGTGGCGCCGGTTCACCCCGTTGCTTTCGGGCGAACTCACCTTATTTGATAGAATATTTTTTGAAAGTGTTGGCTTCTGTCACTTCAGCAGTTTCAGCCCATGCAGCCCATGAAGCCACTTCACTTCACAAGCGACACGGGGTGTAGCTTAGCCTGGTAGAGCGCTACGTTCGGGACGTAGAGGCCGGAGGTTCGAATCCTCTCACCCCGACCATTTTGGCCAGTACACCCCCTCTCGGCCTATCAATTGCTGACGCACTACCTAATTATAAGTAGTGACCCCCAATCCCCTTTAACCTAAACATGCGGCTTGAATACCGATTCAAGTAATTTTAAATATTTACACATAAGAAACTATATCTAGCTTTTAATTTCTATGTACAATTCCTTCACCCTAAACCAACCCTTGAATTAATATATGTCTTCAATCAAAGATCTTCTCGCACAAATAGCCACCCTTGAAAGCCAAGTGGCTGAAGTCAGAAAAAAAGAAGTTGGCGATGCTATCTCCAAAGTGCGCGCCCTTGTCGAAGAATATGAGCTGTCCCCTTCAGATGTTTTTCCAGGTGGGAAAAGCAAGACAGGTCCTAAGAAGACAAGCAAGGTTGCCGCCAAATACAAAGACCCCATTTCAGGCTCCACCTGGAGCGGTCGGGGTATTGCTCCCAAATGGTTAAACGGCAAAAACAAGGCTGATTACCTCATCGCCTGATTACCCCCCGCGTTACTAAAAGCCCACTAGCTAGTGGGCTTTTTTATTGGCGAACCCTTTTTATCGTTATGGCGGCATGACCGCTCATTCGGCAAAGCAGGCTTTCCTGCTTAAACTACGAGACATAAGGCCATACATAAAAGGCCCTGTTTAGGGAGTGCATCAATATGGCGACTGTCACGTCAAAAAAAACCGAGGAATTTACGCTCAATTGGGAGGGTAAAAACCGGGCCGGACGGTTGTTGCGGGGGGCGATCAAGGCAACATCCAATGCACAAGCCGCCGCCACATTGCGTCGGCAGGGTATTGCCCTCACCAAGCTTGAAAAGCGCCGCGCCGGCTTCATGGAAATAAGCTTAGGTAAAGCCATCAAGCCCAAAGACCTCATCGTGTTCACCAAACAAATGGCGGTCATGTTGAAGGCTGGTGTGCCTTTACTGCAAGGTCTTGAGATTGTGGTGCGCGGTAATTCGAACGCGAATCTCAGCCGGCTGGTGGGCGATATAAAAACCGATATTGAAACGGGCACTCTGCTCAGTGCCGCCTTCAGAAAATACCCGCTGTACTTCGACAATTTCTATTGCAGTTTGATTGAGGCAGGTGAATCCGCCGGTATTCTGGACCAAATGCTGGAGCGACTCGCAATTTATATGGCGACCACTGAAGCCATCAAAACCAAAATAAAATCCGCCTTGACCTACCCCGTCTCTGTTCTGACTGTGGCTTTTGTCGTGATTGCCGTCATTATGATTTTTGTCGTACCGGCATTTAGAGAAGTTTTCTCCAGCTTTGGCGCCGACTTACCCACCCCCACCCTGCTCGTGATCGCCATCAGTGAATTTTTTATGGCTTACTGGTGGCTGCTTATTGGAGGGATGGGCTGCGGGGTTTTCTATTTGTCGTACCAATTAAAGCGCAGCGTCAAACTTCAAAACACAAGGGACACCCTGTTGTTGCGTCTGCCCCTGTTTGGCGACATCGTTGCCAAGTCCTGTGTTGCGCGATGGACGCGAACGCTCTCCACCATGTTTGCCGCTGGCGTACCCTTGGTGGAGGCGCTGCAATGCGTGGGGGGGGCCGCCGGTAACTCGGTATTTGCCCGGGCTACTTCCCGCATCCAGCAGGATGTCTCCATGGGTATGGCGTTGACCGATGCCATGAAAAACACCAAACTCTTCCCACCCATGGTGCTCCAAATGTGCCTGGTGGGTGAGGAGTCAGGCTCTATTGACCATATGCTGGGTAAAGCCGCCGACTTTTATGAGTTGGAGGTAGACGACATGGTGGCCGGTATTTCATCCCTGGTGGAACCGATCTTCATGGTGGTGTTGGGCACCTTGATTGGCGGTATCGTTGTGGCCATGTATTTGCCTATTTTCAAAATTGGACAGGTGGTTTGATGTTTAATTTTCAAGGGTTAGAACCCGCCTTGCTTGGCCTCATAGGCTTGTTGATAGGCAGCTTTCTCAATGTTGTGGTGTACCGACTGCCGCGCATGCTTGAAGCCCAGTGGCGCCAGGACTGCGAGGGCACGCCCAATGCCGCCCACACGGAGGCGGCACCTTTTAATTTAAGCGTGCCACGCTCACGCTGCCCTCATTGCCAACACAGCATAGCTTGGCACCAGAACATTCCCGTGCTGAGCTATGTTTGGCTGCGCGGCCAATGCGCGTCCTGCCGGGCGCCTATTGCCGTGCGCTACCCGCTGGTGGAACTGGCTACCGGCGCCCTCTTTGCCGCTTGCACCTGGCACTGGGGATTAAATGCTTCTGGACTGGCCTGGTGCGGCTTCAGCGCCGCGCTGCTGGTGCTGGCGCTGATTGACTGGGACACCACCCTCTTGCCCGATGACATCACCCTGCCCCTGCTATGGGCGGGTTTAATAGCCAGCGCCTGGCAGTTGACGGGCACCAACTTGCACTCGGCACTGTGGGGGGCCGTCGCAGGCTACCTGTTGTTGTGGAGCATCTACTGGCTGTTTAAACTGGTAACGGGCAAAGAAGGAATGGGCTATGGCGACTTCAAGCTGTTGGCCGCTCTGGGCGCCTGGTTGGGCTGGCAGGCTTTGATCCCCTTGATTTTGATGGCCTCCATTTTGGGTGCTGTCGTTGGAATTGCAATGAAACTCTCTACTGGATTACGCCCAGGCGGCTATGTGCCCTTTGGCCCTTTTCTGGCCATTGCCGGCATGACCTCGCTGGCGTTTGGCCCGGCGTCCCTACTGGCTTGGCTGGGCTTCTGAATGATGGCGCAGCACGTCCGACTTGGTCTCACCGGTGGCATTGGCAGCGGCAAAAGCACCGTGGCGCAGATGTTGGTCAAACTCGGCGCCGGCTTGGTCGATGCCGACGCCATTGCCCGTGAAGTGACCGCGCCAGGCGGTTTGGCCATGACCGAAATTGCCCGCAGTTTTGGGCCAAACTTCATCACCCCAGAAGGCGCCATGGACCGCGACAAAATGCGCGCACTGGCTTACCAAGACCCGGCCTCACGCCAGCGCCTGGAAGCCATCATTCACCCCCTGGTGGGCCAAGAAATTAGAAACCGCACCGAACTTGCCCTTGGCCAGGGGAGAACCTGCGTGGTCTTTGATATTCCCTTACTGGTTGAATCGCGCACCTGGCGCCAGCAGTTAGACCACGTGCTGGTGGTCGATTGCACGCCCGAGGTTCAAATCATCCGGGTCATGGCGCGCAGCCAGCTCAGCCGTCCCGAGGTGGAGAAAATCATGGCCGTACAGGCGACACGGCAACGCCGCCTGAGCGCGGCAGACAGCATCATCTTCAATGACACACTGTCGCTGCCAGAATTAGCCGCCGAAGTCCAGCAACTGGGTACGCGCTTCGGGCTATCATCCGGGATCATTTAGGCCTACAAAGAACAACCGCGTGATTCTTTACGAATACCCTTTCAACGAGCGCATCCGTACCTATTTACGTCTGGAGAACCTCTTTCTTCGTTTGACGGAACTGGTTTTGCGCGATCAGGCGCTAGACCACCACTACGCCCTGACCACCATTTTCGAAATCATGGACGTGGGTGCGCGAGCCGACCTCAAGTCCGATGTGCTCAAAGACCTGGACAAGCAAAAATTCATTCTTGACGGCTACCGCGGCAACCCAGCCATCGCTGAAGGCGTGCTTGATCAGGTCATCAACCAAATCGACCGCTGCTTTCAAGCCTTGAACAGCCTGCCGGGCAAAGTGGGACAACCGCTCACTGAGAACGACTGGCTGATGAGTATTCGCAGCCGCGTAGGCATTCCGGGTGGCACTTGTGAGTTTGACCTGCCGGCCTATTACGCCTGGCAGCACAAGAGTGGCGACCAGCGCCGCCGCGACCTGGCGCACTGGGTGTCCTGGCTGATGCCACTGGCAGACTCGATTCATGTGTTGCTCAAGCTGCTGCGCGACTCCGGCGCCCCACAAAAAGTCATGGCGGTGGGTGGCCAGTTTCAGCAAAATTTGCCACAGGGCCGGTCTTTCCAGTTGCTGCGCCTCACCTTGGAAGCCTCTCGCGGCCTCATTCCAGAAATCAGCGGCAACCGGTTGATGGTGTCCATTCGACTCATGCGCCAGGGCGAGGACGACCGCTTGCACCCCAGCAGCGAGGACGCCGCGTTTGAAATGACCTTGTGCTCATGAGCCCTGAAGACACGCCCCTCACGCTGAAACCCAAGCTGGTCAGTTGCCCGTCTTGTGGCGGGGAAAGCATTTACGCCCTCTCCAACCCCTTTCGACCGTTTTGCAGTGATCGCTGCAAGAACATGGATTTTGGTGCGTGGGCCAGTGAAAACTTTCGCATGGCTGCCAACGTCTCACCAGAAGACTTGCTGACCGACGACGATCCGCCCTTGCAATAAGCGCCAACCCAGGCGTCCAACGTGCTGAATGAACTCAGCCCTGATGGGTCTGCCCTTGAAAGTCCAGCTCTTGCGCCAGCCACTGTAATACCGGCACCGTGCCGGGTAGCACCGGCACCACCTGCGCCGGCAAGGTTTGCCAAGCAAAGGACTGGGCTTCTCGCATCTGTAACTCCCCGCTCCAGGCAAACACCTTGCAAAAGTTCAACCGCACGAGAGCATGGGGATAGTCCACCATTTCCACTTTCCAGGGCTGAGCAGCAGCTATCGTGATGCCCAATTCTTCGTGCAGCTCGCGCGCCAGGGCTTGCGCCACCGTTTCGCCCGCCTCCAGCTTGCCGCCGGGGAACTCCCAGTAACCCGCGTAGACCTTGCCCGCTGGACGGGAAGTCAGTAGAAACTGTCCATTGGCGCGAATCAGCACCCCGACGGCCACCTCGACCACCGCTCGCTGCGCCCCGCCCTCACGCGGCAGTTGGGCGTCAGCCATCAACGTGGGTGGGCTCGTCACCGTTCAGGCACTGGCTGCATGCTTGCCCGCATAGTCACGGGCAAATTGGTAGGCAATGCGGCCACTGCGCGAGCCACGCTCCAGCGCCCACACCAGAGACGGCTGGCGGGCTGCGGCAATGGCTTCAGGGGCCACGCCAAAAGAGTCCAGCCACTGTGCCACGATGGTCAGGTATTCGTCCTGGGTGAAGGGGTAGAAGCTGACCCACAGGCCAAAACGCTCGGACAGGGAAATTTTCTCCTCCACGCCCTCGCCCGGGTGCACTTCGCCGTCTTCCGTGTGGGTGTAGGTGAGGTTTTCCTTCATGTACTCGGGCAGCAAATGGCGCCGGTTGCTGGTGGCGTAAATCAGCACATTGGGGGCTGCCGCAGCCACCGAGCCGTCCAGCACGGACTTGAGCGCCTTGTAGCCGGGCTCGCCGTCATCAAAGCTCAGGTCATCGCAAAACACAATGAATTTTTCAGGCCGCTCGGACACCACATCCACAATGTCAGCCAGGTCCACCAGATCGGCCTTGTCCACCTCAATCAGGCGCAAGCCCTGCGCGGCATATTCGTTCAAGCAAGCGCGAATCAGCGACGACTTGCCGGTACCGCGAGCGCCCGTGAGCAGCACGTTATTGGCGGGTTGGCCGTTGACAAACTGAAGCGTGTTGAGGCGGATTTTTTCCTTTTGCGGGTCTACCTCTTTCAGGTCGGCCAGGCGCATGGCGCCCACATGGCGCACCGGCTCCAGGTTGGCGTGGCCCGAGCTGCGCTTGCGGTAGCGGTAAGCCATGGCGGCACCCCAGTCCGGCGCTGTCAAAGGCTGCGGCAGCACCGATTCGATTCGGCTGATGAGTTGCTCGGCGCGCACCAGCAGGTGCTCAAATTTATCGTTCATGAGCGGTAGTCTGCGTTGATGGTGACGTAATCGTGGCTCAGGTCACAGGTCCAGACCGTGTCTTGCGCCTGGCCTCGGCCCAACACCACGCGCACCGTGATCTCGCTTTGTTTCATAACCCGCTGGCCGTCTTCTTCGCGGTAAGCCGGGTTGCGCCCCCCCTTCACGGCCACGTGCACATCATCCAGGTACAAATCGATACCGGCTTGGTCCAGGTCGTCAATGCCGGCGTAGCCCACGGCGGCCAGAATGCGACCCAGGTTGGGGTCGCTGGCAAAAAACGCGGTTTTCACCAAGGGCGAATGGGCAATGGCGTAGGCCACCTGACGGCATTCAGCCGCCGACTTACCGCCTTCCACCTGGACAGTGATGAACTTGGTGGCACCTTCGCCGTCTCGCACAATGGCCTGGGCCAGTTGGCGGGCCACGCCCAGCATAGCCGCTTTCAAGGCCTGGCCGTCAGCGCTGTCGAGGGAGTCAATGGGCGCATGCGCGGCCTGGTTGGTGGCCACCAGCACAAAAGAGTCGTTGGTCGAGGTGTCGCCGTCAACCGTGACGCGGTTGAACGAGCCCTCAGCGAGCTCGCTGGCGAGCTGCTGCATCAGCGCCTGGCTGACGCAGGCATCCGTGGCCATGAAGCCCAGCATGGTCGCCATGTTGGGACGAATCATGCCGGCCCCCTTGCTGATACCGGTGATGCTGACCAAGGCGCCACCTATCTTGACTTGCGCGCCAAAGGCTTTGGCGATGGTGTCGGTGGTCATGATGGCCTCCGCCGCGTGAAGCCAGTTGTCTTCACGGGCATCGGCCAGTGCGGCATCGAGCCCGGCCTCGATACGGTCTACGGGCAGGGGCTCCATGATGACGCCGGTGGAAAAAGGCAGTACCTGCTCTGGCGAGAGCGCAAGTTTGCCGGCCAGCGCCTCGCAGGTGCGCTGCGCCCGCGCCAAGCCCTCCTGGCCGGTGCCGGCATTGGCGTTGCCGGTGTTGATGAGCATGGCACGCACGCCAGCACCGCTGGCCAGGTGGGTGCGGCAGACTTGCACAGGTGCGGCACAAAACCGGTTCTGCGTGAACACGCCCGAAACCGAGGCGCCTGCGTCCAGCAAAAACACCGTCAAATCCTTGCGATTAGCCTTGCGGATACCCGCTTCTGTGATGCCGATACGAACGCCGGCGATGGGAAACAGCTCAGACGGGTTCGGGGCGGGCAGGTTAACGGGCATATTTTTCCTTCAAATGAATACCGGATTATCCGAAAATTCATTCGCGGCTTTTTGGGCCTGGAAATAGGGCTGAAACCTGGGGGCTACTTGTGGTGGCTCAGCGCGTTGCTGACCAGTTTGGAGGTGATGTCCACAATCTGGATCATGCGGTCGTAGGCCATGCGGGTGGGGCCAATCACACCCAGCGTGCCCACCACCTGGCCGTCCACCTCATACGGGGCGCTGACTATGGAGAGGTCTTCAAACGGCACCACCTGGCTTTCACCGCCAATAAAGATGCGCACACCCTCGGCTTGCCCGGCCACATCGAGCAGACGCATGAGCTGGGCTTTTTGCTCAAACAAATCAAAGGCACGGCGCAGATGGCCCATGTCGTTGGAAAAATCGGTGACGGCGAGCAAATTGCGTTCGCCAGAGATCACCACCTCGTCCTGGGTCTCGGAGATGGCGTCTGAACTGGCCACCACCGCCGCCTGCATCAGGCTGGCAATTTCAGAGCGCAGCGACTCCACCTCGTTTTTAAGCCGCTCGCGCACCTGCTCAATGGCCAAGCCCACGTAGTGGCTGTTGAGGTAATTGGCCGCTTCCACCAGCTGCGCCTGGGTGTAATCCACCTCGGTGAAGATGACGCGGTTTTGCACGTCGCCCTCTGGAGAGACGATGATCACCAGCAGGCGTCGCTCGGACAAACGCAGAAACTCAATGTGTCTGAACACCGAGGAGCGGCGTGGGGCAATCACCACACCCACAAACTGGGACAGGCTTGACAGCAGGTTGGCGGCGTTGGAGATGACTTTTTGCGGCTGATCCGGCGCCAGCCGGTGCGCGGCAAACTGGCCCTGGTGCACGGTCAACATGGTGTCCACAAAAAGGCGGTAACCGCGAGCGGTAGGAATGCGGCCGGCCGAGGTGTGCGGAC
>JBIKZP010000436.1:0-2896 GCA_044354655.1 Rhodoferax sp.
GCCCTGCTGGCCCTTAACAACATCGCCATTCATCAAATGCGATCGTTGTTAGGCAACTCGTCAGTTCTGAAAATCACATGACCGGCCCAGCCTATGCAAACCTACCTCATCATCTTTGCAGTCACCTTGCTTGCCAGCCTGGCATTGGTAGCTACCAAACACTGGCATGGCCGCTTTAGCCTGGACAACGCCTTTGGTGTGCAAAACCACCACACCGAGCCCACCCCCCGCATTGGCGGTGTGACACTTGTGGTTGGCCTGTTGGCGGCGTGGGGGCTGGCAGCGCCAGACGTGCAAGAAATTTTGGGCCCTATGCTGCTCGCCGGCATACCCGCCTTTGCCTTTGGTTTGGCCGAAGACGTCACCAAGAAGGTGAGCGTCACTATGCGCCTTTTGGCCACCATGTTTAGCGGTGCACTGGCCTGGTACCTTACAGACGTGGCCATGCAAAACACCGGCGTTCCCCCAATAGACTGGCTGCTGGGCTTTATACCCGTGGCCGTCTTGTTTACAGCCTTTGCAGTGGGTGGCGTGGCCAACGCCATCAACATCATTGACGGCTTTAACGGCCTGGCCTCTGGTGCAGTCGCCATCATGTTGGCAGCCATGGGTGCCATCGCCCTGAATGTGGGCGATGCCCCGCTGGCCACCGTGTGCTTTACCGTCGCCACCTGCGCACTGGGGTTTGGCGCCGTCAACTGGCCTTTTGGCAAACTGTTTTTAGGAGACGGCGGCGCTTACCTGCTGGGCTTTTTGCTGGCCTGGGTAGCCGTGCTGCTGCCCATGCGCCACCCAGAGATCAACGCCTGGGCCACCATCTTGGTGTGCGCCTACCCCGTGCTGGAGGTCGGATTTTCAGTGCGGCGCCGGCGCAACCGCGCTGGCCACCACCCCGGCCAGCCCGACAAAGTGCACCTGCACCACCTGGTGCACCGCCGCATTGTTTGCCAACTGTTTCCGCGCGTGAGCAAGCCCCTTCAAAACGGCCTGACCAGCCCCCTGTGCTGGTTGTTTACCGCGCTGCCCGCCGTGTGGGCCGTGGCATTTGCCGACCAAACCCTCATGCTGGCGCTGGCCTTTGGCGGCATTGTTTTTGGCTACGCCGCTGTGTATGCGCGGCTCACGCAGTTTCGGTGGTGCTTTAGCGCTACTACGCTGAGACCGGCTATCGCTTGAAGGCAATAGATACCCTTATCGGTGACCACAAGATGCGCTTCAAAAACTGTGCGTCAGCAAAAAACTGGTTCGTACTATTTCGCCAAATTCGGGCCGTGAAAAATTGGATGAACCCAAGCTCTAGCCCCAGCCTCTATCCATTAAAAGCTACTTAAAAGATAGCAACTGTCCACTATGAATAAACCCATTTACGTCACACAGCCCTACCTGCCGCCGCTGGAAGAGTTCATGCCCTATCTGCAGCAAATCTGGGAAAAAAAAATTCTCACCAACGGGGGGCCGTTCCATCAGCAACTAGAAAAAGAGCTTTGTGATTATTTGGGCGTCAAGCACATCTGCCTATTTACCAACGCAACTATTGCGCTGGTTACAGCGCTGCAAGCGTTGCGCGTCACGGGTGAAGTTATCACCACGCCATATTCTTTTGTGGCTACAGCGCACTCATTGCTTTGGAACGGCATCAAGCCGGTATTTGTCGATGTGGACCCCAACACGCTGAATATGGACCCAGCCAAGATCGAAGCCGCCATCACGCCACAAACCACGGCCATCATGCCCGTGCACTGCTACGGCCACCCGTGTGATGTGGATGCCATTCAGAAAATTGCCGACAACTACAACCTCAAAGTTATCTACGACGCTGCCCATGCCTTTGGCGTGAAATGCCACTGCGGCAGCGTGCTTAACCACGGCGACTTGTCGGTGCTGAGTTTTCATGCCACCAAGGTGTTCAACACCTTTGAGGGCGGTGCCATCATCTGCCCTGACGCCAAAACCAAGCAGCGCATTGATCAATTGAAAAACTTCGGCTTTGTGGACGAGGTGACCGTCGTGGCGCCCGGCATCAACGGCAAAATGAGCGAGCTCAACGCCGCCTTTGGCTTGCTGCAGCTGAAACACATTGACGGTGCACTGGCCCGCCGCAAGGAGATTGATGTGGCCTACCGCGGTCAACTGGCAGGCATCCCTGGCATCCACTGCCTCGTCGACTCGGGTGAAACGCAGTCCAATCACTCTTACTTTCCCATCCTGGTGCAGCCGAATTACCCGCTCAGCCGCGATGAACTGTACCAAAAACTGAAAGACCACAACATCTACGCCCGCCGCTACTTCTACCCGCTGATTTCAAATTTTCCGATGTACCGCAGCATGCCCTCTGCACAATGCGACAACCTGCCCGTAGCCGCTGATGCCTCGGCCAAAGTGCTGTGCCTGCCGATCTATCCGAACCTGCAATCACAAGAACAGCAGCGCGTGATTGACCTCATTCGAGGAGCCTGAGATGGCGATGCTGAGCCGCGAGGTCATTGAGCGCATGGACTTTGCATCCGTGGGCGACAACGTCCAAATTTCGGATCGAGCCTCGTTTTACGGCACCGCCCAGATTACCTTAGGCAGCAACATCCGCATTGACGATTTTTGCGTACTGTCCGCTGGCGTAGGCGGTATCAGCATTGGGCAGCATGTGCATATCGCCGTTTACTCGGCGTTGATCGGTGCTGGAAAAATAACGCTCAGTGATTTCTGCAATATCTCGTCTCGAGTTTCCATCTACTCCAGCAATGACGACTACTCTGGCGCTACCATGACCAACCCCACCGTGCCCAGCAAATACACCGGCGTAACGCATGCCGATGTGTACCTCGGCAAGCACGTCATAGTGGGCAGCGGCAGCGTCATCTTGCCCGGTGTGACTTTGGAAGACGGCGTGGCGGTGGGA
>JBIKZP010000437.1:0-2888 GCA_044354655.1 Rhodoferax sp.
GCAGCAAGACCGCCAAAGAGCGCAGCATCATCCTGCGCAAATGGTTCGATCTGCTAATGGCCAACCAGGAAGACCTGGGGCGCATCATGACCGCCGAGCAAGGAAAACCCTTTGGCGAAGCCAAGGGCGAAGTAGCCTACGGTGCCAGTTTTGTCGAGTGGTTTGCCGAAGAAGCCAAGCGCGTCAACGGCGAGACCCTGCCCCAGTTTGACAACACCCGGCGCCTGTCGGTCATCAAGCAGCCCATCGGCGTGTGCGCCGCCATTACGCCCTGGAACTTCCCCCTGGCCATGATCACCCGCAAAGTCGCACCCGCCCTGGCGGCTGGCTGCACCGTAATCATCAAACCCGCCGAACTCACCCCCTTGACCGCCCTGGCCGCAGCCGAACTGGCCATTCGCGCGGGCATTCCCGCAGGTGTGCTGAACATGATCACCGCCGACAGCGAGCAGTCAATTGCCGTGGGCAAGGTGATTTGCGCCAGCGACGTGGTGCGCCACCTGAGTTTTACCGGCTCCACCGAAGTGGGCCGCATCCTGATGGCCCAGTCGGCCCCTACCGTCAAGAAGCTCTCGCTGGAGCTCGGCGGCAATGCACCTTTCATCGTGTTTGACGATGCCGATATTGATTCCGCTGTCGAAGGCGCCATGGCCAGCAAGTACCGCAACGCTGGCCAGACCTGCGTGTGCGCCAACCGCTTCTATGTGCAGGAAGGCGTGTACGACGCCTTTGTGGCCAAGTTCACGGCCAAGGTGAAAACCATAAAGGTCGGCAACGGCTTTGAAGATGGCGTGATGCAAGGCCCGCTGATCGAAGACGCTGCCATCGACAAGGTCAAACGCCACGTGGCCGACGCCATTGCCAAGGGCGGCAAGGTGGAAACCGGTGGCAATGCCCTTGCCGGCCAGTTCTTCGAGCCCACCGTGGTCTCGGGTGCCACAGCTGACATGCTGTGCGCCAAGGAAGAAACCTTTGGCCCGTTTGCGCCGGTGTTCAAGTTCAAGACCGAGCAGGAAGCCATTGATGCGGCCAACAACACCGAGTTTGGTTTGGCCAGCTACTTCTACAGCCGCGACATCGGCCGCATTTACCGGGTGGCCGAGGCGCTGGAGTACGGCATGGTCGGCATCAACGTGGGCATTCTGGCTACTGAGCACGTTCCCTTTGGTGGTGTGAAGCAGTCCGGCCTGGGTCGTGAGGGCTCACACTTTGGCATGGATGAATATGTAGAAGTCAAGTATCTGTGCATAGGTGATATTTCGAAATAGCGCACCACAAACAATACGAAATGACTGCTTTGCACGATGACGACGTTTACGAACTACCGGTGATGGGCATCTCGCTGGGCCTCCATATTGCGGACAATCGCGAGAGCATGCAATCGCTGCGTGCATGTCTTAGGGCAGGACCCCATTAATGACAGGAAAGGGCTCCTGACCGGACCGTGGTTGGAAACCGTCGCCTGACTTCTTGCAGCCCATGGCGGGTGCTCATTTTGACGTAGTGCCAGCTACAAAGCAGCCTCTCGATCCCCCGTTGCCAATGGCTGGTCTGGAGCAAGCAGATCACAAACGGCTAGTACCGGTAAGGGCACATTTAAGTCTGCCACGAACAGCTTCTGACGAGCCATGTATTGGGCAGGCCGTTAGCTGACTTTCGTGACCGGGGGCAACGGGTCTGCAAGTGTCAATATCCGAAGAAATCTACACTTTTTAGCCAACAGGACAGGCTCCACTGCTATGGAGCCGGACCACTCAAAAAAATAACCCAAAATCTGGACGACCGCGTCAGCTTACGAGGCATGGGCTGGACCATCAGATCTTCACTTTGCTCAGCGGCCTCTTTGGGCACAAAGTAGTCTAAAAAACCCAATTGGTAGACAGACTGATGTTATGTATCGGTGCGACCTCCTGATCGATCAGCTCGCAAAGGTGGTGCCGGGTTGGCAGAATTCGGTGTGAATTTATACATGGCATTCACCGTGTCCAGCCTCTCACGATATGCTTTGACACTTTGTCCCGTCAAGAACACGGTTCGGCCATCGCGACAGCAGCTTGGCCTCTTACAGTCAATAAAGCCCAAAGCCGCTCGTCGTTTAGGCTGTTTCAGAACTCCGTAGGAGATGCCAGTCAGCCGCTCGACTGCGACCAATGGCAGGGCCCTTGGGTAATTTTTTCCGTTGTTCTTTTTCACTTAAAACGCTCCATGAAACGTAAGCGTCCGGCCATCCCATCTGGCAGTGGCGTCTCCAATCTAAGAGCATCGTGTCCACACAAAAGATCATGGACACATGCACCCCAGCAACCAATTCTCCCAGCCCGGCCGTGGCCGTCGCACCTACAGCCCTGAGTTCAAAGCCCAACTGGTTGCCGCTTGCCGAATTCCCGGCATGTCGGTCGCCTCTGTGGCTCGAAACCATGGCATCAATCACAACATCTTGCACCGCTGGCTGCGCGAGTTGCCTGAGCTCTTACCCTCTCGCTTGCCTGGTGCTGTTTCTACAGCGGTGCCCGCCTTCATCGCGTTGCCCATCACTGCGCCCTTGGCCTCACCCGCTGCCCCCACAGACAGCATTCGCCTTGAGCTTGTGCGGCGCGATTTATCTCTTACTGTGCACTGGCCCGCATCGGCAGCACCGTCCTGCGCCCAGTGGCTATTGGAGCTTTTGCGTTGATCCGCATCGACGCCGTCTGGATGGCCACCGAACCGCTGGACATGCGTGCAGGCCCCGAGACCGCTTTGGCCCGGGTCGTGCAAGTCTTTGGTGCAGCCCACCCGCATCACGCGTATTTGTTTGCCAACCAGCGAGCCAACCGCATGAAAGTTTTGGTGCACGACGGTGTCGGCGTGTGGCTGGCAGCGCGCAGGTTGAACACCGGTAAATTCGT
>JBIKZP010000438.1:0-2885 GCA_044354655.1 Rhodoferax sp.
CGGCGGGGTCGGTCCAAGTGAGGCCACGACCGCTTTGCGCGATTTTTTCACCTTGTTTCCAGTCACCCAGAAACTTGCCGTCTGAGGGCCATTTGATGGCCTTGAAGTTGGCTTCTTCAATGCTTTTACCCAGCTTTTCGTCGATAGGTTTACCCGCGACATCGGCTGCGCTGCATTCGCGGTTGGCATCGTCCTGCACCAAGCGATCGACCTTGGCTTGCCCCTGGTCCCGAAACGACGCTTTGGAAATCTCCAGCGCCAATTTGTCCAGGTCAGGACCCGCAGGCACCGTGGCCGCACAGCCCGCCAGAAGAATGGTCAACGCTGGCGCCAGAAATTTGAGTTGTTTTTTCATGATGCGGGTGCTCCTTAACGCTTGATGGCAGGTGCCGTGGACTCGACGCCTTGGCCGTTGACGCCCATGTAGACGCCCAACGCGATGGTGGCATCACTGCCAAACATGGGGTAAGGAAACCGCTGCTGGCGGTAGCAGTCATTCAAACGAAGTTGCATGCCCCACATCTGCCCGTTGGATACGCGGTAGGCAGGCCAAGCGCCAAAGCCGTTGCCAGCACCCGGGTTCTTGGTCAGGTTGGGCAGGTCTTGCAGGCGAATGCGCTTGCCGTCTTCACCATGACAAGAGGAACACGAGAAGTCGTGGCTGCCACCTCGGGCATAAAACAGGCGCTTGCCCACTTCAAACATGGTTTTTTCCTGCACATGGTCCTGCGGCAGCTTGAACTTCATGCCTTTGGACTCAGCTGTAATCCACGTGGCCAGCGCTGTGACGTTGCTTTGTTCGCCGCGGCCAAAGGGAGTCTTGGCGATCTCGGCTGCATTGAAACCCTGCAGGGTCTCCATGCATGTGAGGAGGCGGGACTCCGTATCTTGCACCCGATTGGTATCCGCGAAGTAGCGCGGCAACTCCACAAAGGCGCCCTTGACGACACCGGGTCCCTTGCCCAAGTCGCACTTTTCAAGCGTGGCGTTTTTGGGTCCACGCGCTTTTTTCCAGAGGTCTTCGCCCTTGGCTTCAAACAAATCAGCAGGGTTGCCGTCTTGCAACATGGCCCGATATTCTTCAATGGACTCGACGGCTGTTTTTTGGGCCAGCCCGGGCATCGCCAAGAACGGTACCAGGGATGCCAGCAACACTGCTTTTTTCATTTTCATGATCGCCTCTGTTAAATAAATAGAACCGGGGAAACAAACCGCTTCCCCGGTTTTGGGCACCCGAACAATCAGGAAACAGTCGCTTCGTCAGTGCGGGTCTCGCCCTTGTTGTCTTTCCAGGTCACAGCGATCTTGTCGCCGGCCTTGGCGCCCTTGACCGTGAACTGCAAAAACGGATTTTTGGAAACTGCGGGGCCCCACTCGGCGGTCATGACTGACTTGCCGTTGTGCTTGGCTTCCACGTCTTGAATGAACCAGGCGGGCACGAGTTTGCCAGCAGCGTCTTTGCGCTGACCGGACTCCATCTCGTGGCTCATGAGAACGCGAACGGTGGCTTTGTCGCCAGCGGCTTGGGCGCGAATGCGCATTGGATCTGCCATTTTTCTACTCCAGAATCAATATTTATGAATTTCGATGACGCAGGTGCCGGGCTTAGCCGCCGCAGCCGCCGAGCGTGACCTTGACTTCTTTTTTTGCGAACAGCGCCTTGCCATCGGCCATCACGGCCACGGCATACACGTCGGACGATTGACCCATCTTGGCGCGTGTGGCGAAGTTGGCCTCCACGCTGTCGGTCACGTTGAACAAGGCGATCAAAGCGGCCGGGTTCTTTTCAACCAGGATCAGGATGTGTTTGACGCCTGGCAGCGCCGTGCTGGCGGTCAGCGGCACCACAGCGCCATTTTCGGCAATATCAGGGCCGCCAATGACGACGTCCTTGCTCTCGACCGGCGCGCTGGCGCCCAGGGCCTTGAGCACATCGGCAACATTCTTGGCCTCGAACGCGCCTTTGTTGTAGGCCAGCGCGTACTGGGGAAACAAACCGGTGGAGGCCAGCAGGCCCGCCAAGACGGCGCTTTGCTTGAGTGTCTTGCGACGAGTTTGCATTTGAAGCTCCTTAATTAAGTCCATGCTAATAAAAAATGTTCCACGCGGGTATGCGTGAAATCCCTACCTTGCTGCCCCAGCGGCCAGCCAGATCGCCAACGTTTTGGCGTCAGCGTCGCTCAGCGACTGAGCCGGCATGGGAATCGGTCCCCACACGCCTCCACCACCCGCCTTGATTTTGCCGGCCAGGTAGTCCGTTTTGCCAGCGTGTTTTTTGGCGATTTCCTGGAAGCTCGGGCCCAGTATTTTCTTGTCGACCGCGTGGCAAGCCGTGCAGTTGTTCTTTTGCGCCAGCGCCAGGGCTGCCTTGGGGTCCACGCCACCGGCATCTGCTTTGGGCGCAGGCGCTGGCTTGGCCTGAGCCGTCAAGGCAGGTGCCGCAGCAACAGCGGGTGACACCATGGGTGCGGCAGCACCCGGCGTACCCTCGGGGCGCGTGGTGTCGACCCCTCTTTGCGGACCCACCGGCCGGTTTTGCTCGGCCAAGTTGCCGTGGGCATTGCGTGCAAAGTCCGGCAGGAAAGAAGCCAGCTTGGGTTCAGGCGCACAGTCCTTCATGCAGGCCACATTGCTGGTGTCTGGCTTGTTGACACCACCAAACTCCGGCCCTGGCCACATGTTGTGTTTGGTGGTCATGCCGTTGCGGTTGGGCATGCGCTTTTGCACGTCGGCCATGTTCTGGTCAGACAGCGTGAAGTTGTCCGGCACCACACCGCTGAGATTCAACAAAAACGCAGTGACGGCGTAGACCTCTTCGGTCGTCAGCGTCTTGGGCGCCGTCCAGGGCATGGCACGGTTGATGTAGTCCCACAAGGTTGACAGCG
>JBIKZP010000063.1:0-8802 GCA_044354655.1 Rhodoferax sp.
CAGGCGCTGCAAGCCTATGAGGCAGCGCAGCAACTGGCCGCGCTGGAAGTGGGCGCCGGGACCTGAAACGAGACCATGGACGCGCACGCAACCACCCTGGCGCAAGCCATGCGCCACGCCCAGGCCCTTGGGCTGGACCGACTCGACGCGCAATTGCTGTTGCTGCACGCCCTTGAGAGGCCCACCCACGACCGTGCCTGGCTGCTGGCACACGACACCGACGACCTGCCCCCCCCGGCCGCAGCGGCGTTTGAGGCCAGTGTGCAGCGCCGCATGAACGGCGAACCCGTGGCCTACCTGACGGGCCACAAGGAATTTTTTGGACTGGACCTGTGCGTGGACGCCCGCGTGCTGGTGCCCAGGCCGGACACCGAAACGCTGGTGGAATGGGCGCTGGCGCTGCTGCCGACCGCTGCAGCCCTCCCCAGCCCCAATGCGGCCCAGCGCGGGCTAGACCTGGGCACCGGCAGCGGCGCCATTGCGCTGGCGCTCAAAGCCAGTCGGCCAGCGTTACAGGTCTACGCCAGCGACTTCAGCGCCGAGGCACTGGCCGTGGCACAGGCCAACGCGCACCGTCTGCACCTGAACGTGCAGTTCTGCCAGGGTGCCTGGCTGGCGGCCATGCCGCCCGGTACGGCGCCATTTTTTCTGATCGTTTCCAACCCGCCCTATATTGCGGCCGAGGACCCCCATTTGGCCGCGCTCAGGCATGAACCGCTGCACGCCCTGGCCTCTGGCACGGATGGCCTGCGCGACCTGCGTTTCATTACCGCACAGGCGCCGGCGCATCTGCAAACCGGTGGCTGGCTGCTGCTGGAGCATGGCTATGACCAGGCCAGCGCCGTGCGCGAGTTGCTACTGGCGGCGGGCTTCAGCCAAGTACAGTCGAGGCGCGACTTGCATGGGATTGAGCGCTGCTCGGGCGGGCAGTGGCAGGAAGTGAAATAATCCGAATATTCAGTTTATGAAGGACTTAAGCATATGAGCGACACACAACAACGTATTGACCAACTGGTGAAATCTCATGAAGTGGTGCTTTTCATGAAAGGCACGGCCAGCTTTCCCCAGTGTGGTTTTTCAGGCCGCGCTATTCAAATTTTGAAGGCGTGCGGCGTGGACACCAAAGGGGTCACCACCGTCAACGTGCTGGAAGACGCAGAGATTCGCGCCGGTATCAAGGATTACAGCAACTGGCCCACCATTCCGCAGCTCTACGTCAAAGGTGAGTTCATTGGCGGCTCGGACATCATGATGGAAATGTACGAAAACGGCGAGTTGCAGCAGGCGCTAGCGGCCAAGCCCTGAGCTTGCGGGGCTTAGGCCTTGCCTTGGGCCCGTTTCAAAAATCCCAGTTTTTCTTGGCCGCCAGCACCGCTTGCGGGTACGGCGCTTGCCCGCGAGAGCCGTTGTAGCGGCCCAGCGCCATGAAGAGATTGCCTTGCTCGCGGTCCAGGTAGTGGCGCAGGATGACGCAGCCAAACCGCAAATTGGTCTGCAGGTGAAACAGCTGGGCTGCATCACCGTCGGCCAGCAAGCGGGTCCAGAACGGCATGACTTGCATATAGCCACGCGCCCCGGCGCTTGAAATGGCGTGCTTCCTGAAATTACTTTCTACCTGCACCAGGCCCAGCACCAGCGAGGGCTCCAGCCCAGCTCGGCGGCTTTCATACCAAATGGTCTGTAGCAGTTCTTGCCGCCCCGTTGCATCGGCATCTTGCCGCTTGAGGCGTTCGCTCATTTTGGCCAGCCAGCGCTCGTACTGAGCACGCGCCTGCAGGTTGGCAAACTCGGGTTGAGGCGGCGCCTGGCGGGCAATGGCCGAGCTCAAGGCGGTGCGCACCGAGTCAAGCAAGGGCTCCTCAGGCTGCGCACCGGCCCTGGCCAGCGGCCACGCCAGCAAGAGGCAAAGCCCGGTCAGGGCTGGATACAGGCTGATTTTTTTCAAAAACATGCAGCCCTCATCGCCACTTTCAGACGTTCAAGCGAGACCGAATCAGGCCACTTATCTCGGCCACGGGCACCGAGGTAGCGGCTGCATCGCGGCGGTGCTGGTACTCCACCAGGCCTTCTTTGAGGCCGCGGTCACCCAGGGTGACGCGGTGTGGCACACCAATCAATTCCCAGTCGGCAAACATAGCGCCGGGCCGCTCACCCCGATCGTCCAGAATCACGTCGACCCCGGCCGCCAGCAGGTCGGCGTAAAGCTGGTCAGCAGCGGCTTTGACGTCAGGGAAACGGTCGGGACTGATGGGGCACAAGACGACCGTGAAAGGCGCTAGCGCGTCGGGCCAGATGATGCCACGCTCGTCGTGGTTTTGCTCAATGGCGGCGGCCGGCAGACGCGTGATGCCGATGCCGTAGCAGCCCATTTCCATGAACTGCGGTTTGCCGTTTTCACCCAGAAAGGTGGCGTTCATGGCCTGGCTGTATTTGGTGCCCAGGTAAAACACATGGCCAATTTCAATACCCCGTTCAATCGCCAACTCGCCCATGCCGTCGGGCGACGGGTCTCCCGCCACCACGTTGCGAATATCGGCCACCAGGGCTGGTTCGGGCAGGTCGCGGCCCCAGTTGACCCCGGTGATGTGAAAGTCGGGCTCGTTGGCGCCGCAAATCCAGTCGCTCATGACCGCTACTTCGCGGTCCGCCACCACTTTGACCGGCTTCTTGAGGTTGATTAAGCCCAGGTAGCCGGGCTTGCAGCCAAAGTGTTCGTCAATCTCTTCCAGGGTGGCAAAGCGGAATCCGCCTTCCATGCCGGGCACCTTGTTGGCTTTGACTTCATTCATGTCGTGGTCGCCACGCAGCATCAAGAGCCAGACCTGGGTTTTGATGACCTCGCCCAAGGCGTTCTTTTCTTCTGTGGTCAGCACCAGCGATTTGACGGTTTGCTGCAAGGGCACGTTCAGGTATTCGGCCACATCGGCACACGTGCTTTTGCCAGGGGTGGCGGTTTTGGTCATGGCCTGCGTGGGGGCTGGGCGCGCTGCCTGGGGCGCCAGCGCCTCGGCTTTTTCCATATTGGCGGCATAGTCGCTGCCAGGGCAGTAGACGATGGCGTCCTCACCCGTAGCGGCGATCACCTGGAACTCTTCGCTCAGGTCGCCGCCAATGGCACCGCTGTCGGCAGAGACGGCGCGGTAGGTCAGGCCAAAGCGGTCAAAAATACGGCGGTAGGCCTGCGCCATGACCTGGTAGCTGGCCTTGGCGCTGGCTTGGTCACGGTCAAAGCTGTAGGCGTCTTTCATGATGAACTCACGCCCGCGCATCAGGCCAAAACGGGGACGGCGTTCGTCGCGAAATTTGGTTTGAATCTGGTAGAGGTTTTTGGGCAGTTGCTTGTAGCTCTTGATGTCTTGGCGCGCGATGTCGGTCACCACCTCTTCGCTGGTGGGTTGCACCACAAAGTCGCGGTCATGGCGGTCTTTGATGCGCAGCATTTCGGGGCCAAATTTGTCAAAACGCCCGGTCTCTTGCCAGAGCTCGGCGGGTTGGATGACCGGCATGGTGATTTCGATGGCACCGGCGCGGTTCATCTCTTCGCGCACGATGGCTTCAACCTTGCGCACCACGCGCAATCCCATGGGCATGAGGCTGTAAATACCGACGCCCAGTTTTTTGATCATGCCGGCGCGCATCATGAGCTTGTGGCTCACCACCTCAGCGTCTGAAGGGGCTTCTTTGAGGGTGGAAATATAAAATTGAGAAGCTTTCATGGCAAATTTCTGGAGGTATCCGAGGGTGATGCCCCTTGATGCACCGCTTGCGCTGTGCATAATGGACGCAGTTTAAAAATTGGGGTTTGATTATGCTTGACCGGGACGGCTTTCGGCCCAATGTCGGCATCATCCTGCTCAACCAGAAAAATCAAGTGTTCTGGGGCAAGCGTATACGTACCCACTCTTGGCAGTTTCCGCAGGGTGGCATTGACCGGGGCGAAACCCCCGAACAGGCCATGGTTCGAGAACTGCATGAAGAAGTGGGGCTCCTGCGGGAGCATATTCGCATCGTTGCCCGGACCCGAGACTGGTTGCGCTATGAGGTGCCGGACAGATACATTCGCCGCGATGCGCGCGGCCATTACAAAGGCCAGAAACAAATCTGGTATTTGTTGCAACTGGTAGGCCACGACTGGGATTTGAACCTGCGTGCCACCGACCATCCTGAATTTGATGCCTGGCGCTGGAACGACTACTGGGTGCCGCTAGACGCGGTGGTGGAGTTCAAACGCGGTGTCTACGAGATGGCGCTGACGGAACTGGCGCGCTACTTGCCACGCCACGAAACCAGAAACCGCTTTCTACGCCAAGGCACGCGCCTGCAAGAGCACGAGCCTTTGCAGGAGTCGCCACTTAGCCAGGACAACGAAGCTGAATCGGGGGCAGGCTTTGATATACCTGCCGCTGACGTGTTTCAAGGTGCAGAAAATGGCGGCACCAACTCGCAGCAGGGGAACGCTTAGGAACGGGTTTTAAACGCTGTTTGAAACAACGTTCCGAGGCCACCCAGCGTGCCAGTCAGCGCGTGAGTACCAGGTTGTCCCGGTGCACCATTTCGGCTTCGGCCACATAGCCCAGTAATTTTTCAATGTCATCAGACGGCTTGCGGCAAATGAGCCGGGCCTCCGTGCTGGCGTAATTGGCCAGACCGCGGGCAATTTCCAGCCCCTGGGCATCCCGCACGGCTATCACGTCGCCGCGTGAGAAATCGCCCTCCACGCCGGTCATGCCAATTGGTAGCAGGCTTTTACCCTCGTCGCGCACCTTAACGATGGCGCCCTTGTCGACTGTGACCGAACCACGCAGTTGTAAATGGTCGGCAATCCACTGTTTACGAGCTTGGATTTTTTGAGTCTGCGCTACCAGCAAGGTGCCAATGGGCTCGCCTTTAGCCAAACGCACCAGCGCATCGGGCTCGCGACCCCAGGCAATAACGGTTGAAGCACCCGAGCCTGCGGCGCGTTTAGCAGCCAAGATTTTGGTAATCATGCCGCCCCGTCCCAGGCTGGAACCGGCACCACCGGCCATGGCTTCGAGTTTGGGGTCGCCCGCCTTGGCTTCATGCACAAAGGTGGCGCCTGCGTCCTTGCGGGGGTCGGCGGTGAACAGGCCTTTTTGGTCGGTGAGAATCACCAGGGCATCGGCTTCCACCAGGTTAGCCACCAGGGCGCCCAGGGTGTCGTTGTCGCCAAATTTGATTTCATCGTTGACCACGGTGTCGTTTTCATTGATCACCGGTACCACGCCCAACTTCAGCAGCGTCAAGAGGGTAGAGCGGGCGTTGAGGTACCGCTCACGATCTGCCAGGTCAGCATGGGTCAACAGCACCTGTGCGCTGCCTAGGCCATTTTCTCGAAGCTTGGTTTCATACATTTGGGCCAAACCCATCTGCCCGACGGCGGCTGCCGCCTGCAGCTCATGAATTTCGTGCGGCCGGGTGGTCCAACCCAGGCGTTTCATGCCTTCGGCAATGGCGCCGCTGGAGACCATGATGACCTCCCGTCCAGCGCGCACCAGCAGGGAGAGTTGACGGCACCATTCACCAATAGCGGCCTCGTCCAGCCCGCGCCCGTCATTGGTCACCAGGCTGGAGCCTACTTTCACGACGATGCGTTTGGCATCACGCAACACAATTGAAGCGGTTTCTGTTGTCATTCAGGCCTATAACCCCTGTCGAAAATGGAAAGTTTTTTGCTGAAATTGGGGGCCCTGTTTCAGCGGCTTGATTTATTCAGGGTCAATTGAGAAGCGCGGATCAATCACTTCAGGTGTTTGCTCGGCTTTTTGCTGGGCTTTCACGTGCTGGTAAATGGTTTTGATCAGCGTCTCGCAACCTTCTCGTGTTAAGGCCGAAATCTCGAACACCGGACCCTTGAATTTGAAGCGTTTGACAAAGTCTTTCACCACAGCGGCCCGTTCCTCCAGCGGAATCATGTCAAGCTTGTTGAGCACCAGCCAACGCGGCTTGTCGTAGAGCGAGGCATCGTATTTTTTGAGCTCGTTCACAATCGCCTTAGCCTGCGCGACGGTATCCACGCCCTCATCAAACGGCGCCATATCAACCACGTGCAAAAGCAGGCGCGTGCGCTGCAAATGGCGCAAAAACAGGTGGCCCAGGCCAGCGCCTTCAGATGCACCTTCAATCAAACCGGGCAAATCTGCCACCACAAAACTCTGCTCAGGGCCCACTCGAACCACACCCAGGTTGGGATGCAAGGTAGTGAACGGATAGTCAGCAATGCGCGGACGCGCGTTGGAGATGGCAGAAATCAGCGTTGACTTGCCGGCGTTGGGCATACCCAGCAGACCGACATCAGCCAGCACTTTGAGTTCCAACTTGAGGTTGCGCTTTTCGCCTGGCCAGCCCGGTGTTTTTTGTCGCGGGGCGCGATTGATAGCGCTCTTGAAGCGCATATTGCCAAAGCCGCCGTCACCGCCTTTGGCAATGGTGATGATCTCGCCCGGGTTCAGCAACTCAAACAGTACTTCACCCGTTTCAGCATCCGTGATGATGGTGCCCACCGGCATTTTGAGCGTGATGTCATCACCGGCCGCACCGAACATGTCGGAGCCCATGCCGTGTTCACCGCGCTTGGCGTCGTGCCGCCGTGAAAAGCGAAAATCTACCAGGGTGTTGAGGTTGGGGTCTGCTACAGCAAAGACGTGACCGCCACGGCCTCCATCGCCACCATTGGGGCCACCAAACTCTTTGTATTTTTCATGCCTGAACGACACGCAGCCAGCACCACCGTCTCCGGCAGAAACATCAATATAGGCTTCGTCGACGAATTTCATGATCTCAGGCTTTATAAACGAAAAACCCCGCGCAACGCGCAGGGTCTCCATGGGGAACTACCCAGCAGATTATGCCGAGGTAACGCTCACCGTATGCTTGTTGAGCGCACCCTTGATGGCAAACGACACGTGGCCGTCAGTCAATGCAAACAGGGTGTGGTCTTTGCCGATACCGACATTGGTACCGGGATGGAACTTGGTGCCGCGTTGACGAACAATGATCGCGCCAGCGCTGATCACTTCACCACCGAATTTTTTAACACCGAGCATTTTGGGCTTCGAATCGCGCCCATTTCGCGTAGAGCCGCCGCCTTTTTTCTGTGCCATGACCTGTGCCCTTTAAGCAGCAATAGCGCCAATCAGCAGTTCTGTGAACTGTTGACGATGCCCTTGACGTTTTTGGTAATGCTTACGACGGCGCATTTTAAAAATGCTGACCTTGTCGTGCTTGCCGTGAGAAAGTACTGTGACACTCACGGTTGCGCCGGACACCAAGGGAGTACCCACCTTAAGTTCAGCGCCGTTACCGACAGCCAGAACCTGGTCGAACACAATCTCTTGGCCTACGTCCGCAGCAATCTGTTCTACTTTAATTTTTTCGCCAGCAGCAACCCGATATTGCTTGCCACCGGTTTTTATGACCGCGTACATGTTGACCTCTTC
Source organism: Rhodoferax sp. (assembly GCA_044354655.1). Classification (GTDB taxonomy): domain Bacteria; phylum Pseudomonadota; class Gammaproteobacteria; order Burkholderiales; family Burkholderiaceae_C; genus Rhodoferax. The sequence continues at coordinate 7,458 of JBIKZP010000063.1, forward strand.
AATTTAGCTCTGGGAACGGATTTTCACAGAGCCCGTCACTATAGCACAGCCGATACCTATCTGCAATTCAGCACCCCGGCTTAATCCGGTGCCCTACGGGCTTTCTATAATTCCCCAACACAACCGGTTATTTGTCTTGCAAGCTACATCACCCAACCCAGAGCCTCTTTTATCAATCATCACGCAGGACATGCGTGAAGTTGATCAGGTTATTGCGGCACGTCTTGAAACGAGCGTCCCCCTTATTGGCGAGGTTTCCCGCTACATCATCTCTGCGGGGGGCAAGCGTTTGCGACCGGCGCTGCTCTTGCTGACGTGTGGGGCCCTGGGCTACCAAGGCGCTCAACGGTTTAACCTGGCCGCAGTGGTGGAATTTATCCATACAGCCACCCTGCTCCATGATGACGTGGTGGACGACTCAACCATGCGGCGTGGCAATGCCACTGCCAATGAAGCTTTTGGCAACCCGGCCAGTGTGTTGGTTGGCGACTTCCTGTATTCCCGCGCTTTTCAGATGATGGTGGACGCACAGAATATGCGCGTCATGCAGATATTGGCCAACGCCACCAATGTGATTGCCGAAGGCGAAGTCATGCAGCTCATGAACACCCACAATGCGGCGCTTGATGAGGCTGGGTATTTACAGGTGATTCGCTCGAAAACAGCCCAATTATTTGAAGCAAGCGCTCAGGTGGGCGCCATCCTGGCGGGCGGCACGCCGGAGCAGGAATCGGCTTGCGCCGACTATGGGCAAGCCTTGGGCACGGCTTTTCAGGTCATTGATGACGTGCTCGATTACGCTGGCAATTCAGAACTTATGGGAAAAAACCTGGGGGATGACCTGCGTGAGGGCAAAACCACCCTGCCGCTGATTGTGGCGATGCAGCGTGGCTCTTTGGAAGAACAAAACCTGATCAAAACCGCCATTGAGACCGGTGACAACAACAAGTTGGGCGACATTCTGAAAATCGTCAACTCGACGGGTGCGCTTGATATTGCAAGAAAAGCGGCTGACCTGGAAGCACAACGCGCCGTTACAGCAGCACGAAAACTACCCGCTGGACCGTACACGTCGTGTTTGATTGAGTTGGCCTCCCAACTGCTTGCCCGTCAATCCTGAAAGCCTTGGTCGTTCTTGATCAGCCTTAACAAGCCGTGACGACTGCAAAAGCGGGGCTTTGCCAACCAGCGCCCTCAGTTGAACCAGGATTTGTTGTAGGACTTTGAACCTGCCCCTGTTTGACGTACCCCTTAGCCATCAAATTATGCGGCTTTCCTCAGCTGTGCCGCCAGCCAGCTTTGCTCAAACTTCATTGGGCTGACGTAGCCCAATGTCGAGTGAATC
>JBIKZP010000439.1:0-2877 GCA_044354655.1 Rhodoferax sp.
ATTCCGCGATCGTCGCAAGATCATGGACATTGAATTCCACAGTCATCATCAGTTCAAGGGCGAGACGATCCCTGGCATGGAGCCACAACAGCGTTTTCCCGATTCGCGCCCTAATAGTTTTGGCGGCGGCCGCGGCGGCAACGACGGGGCACCCCGCGGTGGCAATTTTGGCGGTGGCGGTGGACGTGCTGGCGGTTTTGGTGCGAGCCGTGGAGGTTTTAGCGACCGCAGCGCGGGTGCGTCTCGCGATGCCGGTGGTGGCGGTTATCAAAATAATGGCGGCGGCTTCAGTCAGCCTGAGGGCCGCAGCTACGAGCGCAAAGGCGGTTTCAATGACCGTTTTGCAGGCTCCCGCAACGATGCTCCAGCGCCCCGTGGCGATTTTGGAGCGCCGCGTGGTGATTTTGGCGCCCCTCGGGGTGACTTCGGTGCGGCACGCGGAGATTTTGCAGCTCGCAAGCCTGCATTTGGCAAGCCTTCCTTTGCAAAGCCGGGTAACGGAGGCAAAGTGTTCGTTCCCCGTGATGCCAAGAAAAGGCCGTCACGAAATGACTAAATCTTAATTCCTGGCCATGGTTTGCGAGAGCTAACTGTGGTTTGTGGTTTATGACACCATAATTTCTGACTTTCTTATGTCGGGTAATTAAAAGCTCACATTTCTGCCGGCCATCAAGCCTTGAAATGGGTATGTGTTCGGATTTACGTCATATAATTTGAGGCTGAGCAAAGTGAGTTTGATTCATATTTGCTTAGTCGCTGCAGTTTCTCTGCGCTGACGAATTCCGGAAATTGTTTCGTTAACTCTCTAGGTAGTATTTCAAATGAATAAATCACTCGTTTTGTCCGCTGTTATCGTTGCCGCTGCTTTGGTTGCTTGCGGTAAAAAAGAAGAAGCGCCAGCACCTGTTGCCGCTCCCGCAGTCGTTGAAGCAGCCAAAGATGCTGCTGTTGCAGCCACTGGGGCTGCTTCTGCTGCTACTGACGCAGCTTCTGCTGCCACAGGTGCTGCTGTTGCAACTACTGATGCTGCTTCAGCTGTTGTCGACGCTACAAAGAAGTAATTTCTTTGTCAAAATAAAAAAGCCACCTTCGGGTGGCTTTTTTTTGACATCTTCATCTGCGTGATGAGGAAATGTGGCAGATTTCATCCCAGCCATTCCCCGTCGGTCTCCGACTATGAAGGCCCAATGGCGGAGCGGGTTTTGAGGGGCAATTCGGGTCTTGCAGTCTTCGTTTCAGGTTCATCAGGGAAAACTATTCGAATCCAATCCGCTTGAATCGCGTCAGTCCCCTGTTTTCTGAGGTTCACCGTAAGCGGGTGGCAAAGACATCTAGCGGGAATGCGCAATTCTTAAGAGCATCGTGTCCACTTCAACTCAGGTGGACACATGCACACTCCAGAAATTCAAATGCCGCGGGCGGGTCGCCGTCGTGGACGCTACAGTGATGAATTCAAACGCCAAGTCATAGCGGCTTGCCTTGAGCCGGGCGTCTCGACTGCTGCCATCGCACTGGCCAACGGACTGAACGCCAACTTGGCTCGGCGCTGGGTGGCTGAGTCCGCCAAGAGCCGCGACACCAGGCTACCGAAGACGGCCGCAACGTTGGCGCCAGTTCACATCAACCCGGCCTTCATCCCCGTCAAACTTGAATCCGAGCCACTCAGGCCAGCCGTCCTGCACGCAGACATTCGCATTGAACTCCAGCACGGTGCCACCGCCGTACAAATTCACTGACCCATAAGCGCCTCAAGCCAATGCGCCCAATGGCTGCGCGAGGTGCTGGCGTGATTCGCATCGATACCGTGTGGGGCTCGCCGCCGAACCGTTGGATATGCGCGCGGGCATCGATTCAGCCCCGGCACGCGTGGTCAAAGTCTTTGGTGGCGCCCACCCGCACACTGCCTACCTCTTTGCCAATCGACGCGCCAACCGCATGAAGGTGCTGGTGCATGATGGCATCGGTTTCTGGTTGGCCGCCAGGCGACTGCACCAAGGCCACTTCGTCTGGCCAGCACCACAGTCCGAAGCCCAGGTCAATTTGAGTCGCCCACAACTGGATGCACTGGTGCTGGGCTTACCCTGGAGCCGCATTGGCGAGGGTGGAATTATCACTGTCGTGTGATGGTTTGATTAAGGTGTGAATCGCACATCAATCAGTCGAAAACGACCACTGCGAAATGTTGATGCGCTACCCTTTTTGAGTCAATTGGAGCATGCGCCAATAGCAACAAATACCTCTCGCAGGCACACTACCATGCATGGCTGTCGCCCTTGAATCACTCCAGCATCTGAACGCCGAACAACTGCGCGAACTCAGCGCCGAGTTGATTGCCAAGATCGCCCAGCAAAGCCAGATCATCACTGAGCGCGACAGCGACATCCTGTACCGCCAGGCCAAGATCGACAAACTCACCCACGAGCTGACCACGCTCAAACGCTGTAAGCTCGGTCGTTCCAGCGAGCAGCTGGTGTGGCGCTGCCACGCTCGACCCTGGCGCAATGGGTGGGCATCTGTGGCGTGCAATTGCAGCCGCTGGTGGATGCACTCAAGGGCGAAATTCTCCGCCACGCGGTCTTGCATGCCGACAAGACGCCGGTGCAGATGCTCAAGCCCGGCAATAAGAAAACACACCGGGCTTACCTGTGGGCGTATGCGCCCGGAGCATTTGAGAGTTTGAAAGCGGTGGTCTACGATTTTTGCGAGTCCCGCGCGGGAGAGCATGCCAGAACCTTCCTGGGTGAATGGCGGGGCAGTCTGGTTTGTGATGACTACGCCGGTTATGTTGCGGCCAAAGATATGTTGCGCCGGACCAGATTCCCATGCAATTTAGGTCATCGCTGGTCGATTGACACCACATAACTTACAGTGCCTGCT
>JBIKZP010000440.1:0-2876 GCA_044354655.1 Rhodoferax sp.
ATACGCCTCCAGCAAACCCATGTGGCCGCGCGTAAAAACGGCCATGAGCGCGGCATCGGTATGAAATTTCAGGGTAAAGGCCGGCTCGCCTGTGCCGGCCTGGTAGCGGTTGCCATTGGCCAGTTCCAGGGCAAACGGCACGCCGCTGTGGGTGTGCAAGGTATCAACCAGGGGTTGCAGGGGCAGGCGCATGCGAAGGGGCGGGCGTTGATGGCGTTGCAACGATTGAATCGCCTGCCACGAAGCGGGGCTTGCGACACCTCAAGCCCGCCGTTTGAGGCCTTCTTGCCAGGGCCCTTGATGTGCCACTGCCTGGTTTTTTCTTTGGCTTATTTCATGCCGTTGCGCCGTGCCAGTTCCATAAAGAGTCCGGCGTGGTCCAGGTCACCCAGACCGTGGGCGATGCCGTCGCTGTATAGCGACTCAAACAAGCGCGTGATGGGGGCGTCAAAGCCGAGGTCTCGGGCTGTGGCCGTGGCGTTTTTCAGGTCTTTGAGTTGCACGGACATCCGGCCACGGGGCGCAAAGTCACGCGCCACCATGCGTTGGCCGTGTACTTGCAAAATGCGGCTGTCGGCAAAACCGCCACTGATGGCTTCTTTGACCAGGGCCATGTCAGCGCCGCCTTTTTCGCACAGCAGCAAGGCTTCTGCCACCGCGCCAATGGTGATGCCCACGATCATCTGGTTGGCCAGCTTGGCGAGTTGTCCCGCGCCATGCAGGCCCACCCGCGTGGCGCGTCCCAGCGCTTGAAACACCGGGCTGGCACGCTCAAAATCAGCCGCCTGCCCACCCACCATGATGGCCAGGGTGCCTTGTTCGGCGCCCAGTGTGCCGCCAGAGACTGGGGCGTCCAGACAGGCCAGGCCCAGGGCCTGCAACTGCGCCGCCTGTTCGCGCGCTTGCGCCGGGGCAATGGAGGACATATCAACCAGCAGCGAGCCCTTGGGCATAGCCGCCGCCACGCCTAGATCAAACAGCACCTCGTGAACCACCGCACCGTTTTCCAGCATGGTGATCACCACCTCCGCGTCCGCTACGGCCTGCGTGGCCAGCGTGTGGGGCAGGGCACCACAGCCGGCCAGGGCCTGCGCCTTGGCCGCGGTGCGGTTCCAGACGTGTATCTCGTGCCCAGCCTGGCACAGGCGACGTGCCATCGGGTCGCCCATGAGGCCGATGCCCAGCAGTGCAATTTTCATTTATCCATCCTCTATGATGAGCCCGATGCGGCCATGCTCCGTGGAACATCACCTCACCTGAAAGCGCTTTGTATGAAACCTTTTGACGGCCCGGTATTGGACAGTCTCTACAACAACCGCGTGTTGGTGCCTGATTTTGCAACGTATTTTGAGCGTTGGAATCATGCCTCGTTAGCGGCCCGCTCGGCGCCCAGCGCGGTGCTGGACTTGCCTTATGGGCGCGATGCCATGGAGCGCCTTGATGTCTTCCCGGGTGCGGCGCGTGGCGCACCGGTGCTGGTGTTTTTACATGGCGGCTACTGGCGCGCGCTGGACAAGTCTGACCACTCGTTTATTGCGCCCGCCTTCACCGCCAACGGTGCCTGTGTCGTGGTGCCCAACTATGCGCTGTGCCCGGCAGTCACCATTCCGCAGATCGTGATGCAAATGGTCAAAGCGCTGGCCTGGACCTATCAGAACATTGCCCGTTACGGCGGCGACCCCCGGCGCATCACCGTGGCGGGGCATTCCGCTGGCGGGCATTTGGCCGCCATGCTGCTGGCCTGCGTCTGGCCCGCTTATGACCCGAAATTGCCGCCTCGGCTGGTGAAAAATGCCTTGTCGATTTCAGGCCTGTACGAGCTGGAGTCGATTCGCCACACCCCGTTTTTACAGGACCTGGGCCTGAGCCCCGCGCAGGTGAAAAAAGCCAGCCCGGCCTGGTTGCCGGCCCCCCGTGTGCACAAGGGCCGTGGCCAGTTGGTCAGCGTGGCGGGCGGCGCTGAAAGCCAGGCTTTCATGCAGCACAACCAGATGATTCAAGAGGTCTGGGGTGAGGCCGTGGTGCCCGTCTGCGAGGTGTTGCCGGGCCTGAACCACTTCAGCATTCTCGATGCGCTGGCGCAGCCGGGGCACCGCTTGCACCAGCTCGCCAGCGAGTTGCTGTGGGGCTCACATCAATAAGTGTTCGCCCGCGTTGTCGCCACCCAGCGTGACGTAGTTGACCTTGCGAATATCCATCAGCTGCGTGCCCCCGGCATAGCTGATGGAGCTTTGCACGTCTTGCTCCATCTCAATCAGCGTTTCAGCCAGCCGGCCCTTGATAGGCTCCAAAATGCGCTTGCCTTCCACGTGCTTGTATTCGCCTTTGTTGAAGTCGCTGGCTGAGCCGTAATACTCTTTGTAGAGTTTGCCGTCGACCTCTACCGTCTGGCCCGGGCTCTCTTCATGGCCCGCCAGCATGGAGCCAATCATGACCATGGTGGCGCCAAAGCGCACTGACTTGGCAATGTCGCCGTGTTCGCGAATGCCGCCATCGGCAATGATGGGCTTGGTGGCCACGCGGGCGCACCACTTGACCGCGCTCAATTGCCAGCCACCGGTGCCAAACCCGGTTTTGAGCTTGGTGATGCAGACCTTGCCCGGGCCAATGCCCACTTTGGTGGCATCGGCACCCCAGTTTTCCAGGTCAATCACGGCCTCAGGCGTGGCCACGTTGCCGGCAATCACAAAACTGGCCGGCAGTTTGGTCTTGAGGTAGGCAATCATGTGCTTCACGCTGTCGGCATGGCCGTGGGCGATGTCGATGGTGATGTACTCAGGGCACAGGCCCAGTGCCACCAGTTGGTCCACGGTGTCGTAGTCGGGCTGCTTGACGCCCAGCGAGATGGAGGCGAACAGGCCTTGGGCAGCCATGTC
>JBIKZP010000064.1:0-8785 GCA_044354655.1 Rhodoferax sp.
TCCAGTTCGTCCTGAGGTACCAAAGGATCACCCCCCTCCCGTTCGTCCTGAGGTATCGAAGGACCACACCCACACCCGCGCCCCCATCTTCACCATGCCCCGCACTTGCCCGGTCTGCGGCAGCGCCGCCGTGCGTGAGGAAGGGGAGGCCGACTACCGCTGCACCGGCGGCCTGTTTTGCAGCGCCCAACGCAAACAAGCCATCCTGCACTTTGCCCAGCGCCGTGCGGTCGAGGTAGAGGGCTTGGGCGAGAAGTTGGTCGAGCAGTTGGTAGACGCCAACGTCATTCGCACCCTGCCAGACCTGTACCGCCTGGGCCTGGGCGCCTTGGCCAGTCTGGCGCGCATGGCTGACAAGTCGGCGCAGAACATCGTGGAGGCACTGGAAAAATCCAAGCACACCACGCTGGCGCGCTTTCTGTTCGGCCTGGGTATTCGCCACGTGGGCGAGGCCACGGCCAAAGAACTGGCGCGCCACTTTGGGCAGCTCGACAACATCATGGACGCCCCTGAAGATCAGTTGCTGCAAGTCAACGACGTCGGCCCCACCGTGGCGCAAAGCATTCGAACCTTCTTTGACCAAGCGCACAACCGAGAAGTGGTCGAGCAACTGCGTGCCTGCGGCGTGACCTGGCCCGAAGGCCCGCCTGCACCCGTCACGGCCCAGCCCCTGAGCGGTAAAACCTTTGTCATCACCGGCACCTTGCCCACGCTGAGCCGGGACCAAGCCAAAGACCTGATCGAAGCTGCTGGCGGTAAAGTGGCAGGCTCAGTCAGCAAGAAAACCAGCTTTGTCGTCGCCGGCGCCGAAGCCGGCAGCAAGCTCGACAAAGCGCAAGAACTTGGCGTGCCCGTGCTCGACGAGGCGGCCCTACAGGAGATGCTCCATGACGGTACGTGAGATTTTGAAAATGGGCGACCCGCGCTTGCTGCGGGTGGCCCAACCGGTCAGCGTTTTTGACTCGGACGAACTGCACCTGTTGATCACCGACCTGCTCGACACCATGCAGGCCGCCAATGGCGCGGGCCTGGCAGCGCCGCAAATTGGGGTGGACTTGCAGGTGGTGATTTTTGGCAGCGGCCAGATCATTCCGCGCTACCCGGATGCGCCCCCGGTGCCGCGCACGGTGCTGGTGAACCCGGTCATCACGCCTTTGCCGGCGCTGCTCGGCGAGGCGCCAGAAATTTTGGAAGTGGAGGACTGGGAAGGCTGTTTGTCGGTACCGGGCTTGCGCGCGGTGGTGCCGCGTTTTTCCCGCATTCGTTACACCGGGTTTGACCAGTACGGTGACGCCATAGACCGCACGGTAGAAGGTTTTCACGCCCGCGTGGTGCAGCACGAGTGCGACCACCTGATAGGCACGCTGTACCCCATGCGGGTGCGCGATTTTTCACGCTTTGGTTTTACCGAGGTGTTTTTCCCGGGGCTGGACGCCGCTTACCCAACGACGCCGCAAGACGACTAAGTCACCAAGCCACCAAGCGATTAAGCCAGCGCCTCCAGCAACTCGGTTTCAATCTCAATTTGCGCTCGGTTGTGTTGTAACTCGGCGCCCTGAATCAGGAAGGTGTCGTCCACGCGTTCCCCCAGGGTGGCAATTTTGGCCAGTTGCAAATTGATTTTGTGGCGGGCCAGCACGCGTGCCACGCTGTAAAGCAGGCCCACGCGGTCGCTGGCAGAAATGTTGAGCAACCAGCGCTGGCCTTTTTCATCTGGCCGCAACGTGACGCGCGGTGCAATCGGGAAGCTCTTGACGCGACGAGACACGCGGCCCCGGCTCGGTGGCGGCAAAGGGCCTTCCTGGGTAATGGCGCGCAGAAGTTCAGTCTCCACCATGCTGGTGAGTTCCTGGTAATGCTCGGGCAGGCTGGAGGCAATGACCTGAAAGCTGTCCAGCGCGTAGCCGTTCTGGGCCGTGTGCACGCGCGCATCCAGAATGCTGAAGCCGCTTTGGTCAAAGTAGCCGCAAATGCGGGCAAACAAGTCGGGCTGGTCTGGCGTGTACACCAGCACCTGCAGGCCTTCGCCCAGGGGTGACAGGCGCACCCGCACGATCGACTTGCCCGAACCCACATGGCGCGACAGCTGGCGAGTTTGCCAGGCAATGTCGGCTGCATCGTGGCGCATGAAGTAACCCACGTCCAACGTGTCCCACAGGGCTTTATGCGCCTCAAAGGGCAGGGCGTGCAGGGCCAGCAAAATGAGGGCCTCGCGCTTGCGGGCTTCCACCTCGGCATCGGGGTCGGGTGCACGTCCGCCCAGGCTGCGCAGGGTCAGGCGGTACAGGTCTTCTAGCAGCTTGCCTTTCCAGGCGTTCCAGACCTTGGGGCTGGTGCCGCGAATGTCGGCCACCGTTAGCAGGTACAAAGCAGTCAGTCGGCGCTCAGTGCCCACGCGCTGCGCAAACGCGTTGATCACGTCGGGGTCGCTCAGATCGGACTTTTGCGCAATGTGGCTCATGCTCAGGTGCTCGCGCACCATGAACTCGATCAGTTCGGTGTCTTCGCGCTCAATGGCGTGTTGCTTACAAAAGCGCCGTACCTCGGCACCGCCCAGGTCTGAGTGGTCGCCACCGCGGCCCTTGGCAATGTCATGAAACAGCGCGGCCACGTAGAGCAGCCAGGGCTTGTCCAGGCCAGCGGCGAGTTGCGAGCAAAACGGGTATTCGTGCGCGTGCTCGGCAATAAAGAAACGCCGCACATTGCGCAGCACCATCAGAATATGCTGGTCTACCGTGTAGACGTGAAACAGGTCGTGCTGCATCTGTCCCACGATCTTGCGAAACACCCACAGGTAGCGCCCCAGCACCGAGGTCTCGTTCATCAAACGCATGGCGTGGGTGATGCCGTTGGGTTGTAACAAAATTTGTTTGAAGGTGGCACGGTTCACCGGGTCACTGCGAAATTTACCGTCCATCAGGGCGCGGGCGTTGTAGAGCGCGCGCAGGGTGCGGGCCGACAAGCCCTTCAAGCCTACCGTGGTCTGGTAGAGCAAAAAAGTTTCCAAAATAGCATGCGGCTCGCGCTGGTACAGGTCGTCGCTGGCCACCTCAATCATGCCGGCCTTGTCCATGAAGCGGGCGTTGATGGGTTGCGGCGCGTGGGTGCTGGGGTTCAGGCGATCTTCAATGTTGAGCAGCAAAATTTGGTTGAGCTGGGTGACCGCTTTGGCGGCCCAGTAGTAGCGACGCATCAGCGCTTCACTGGGGCGAATCACTGGGCGGCTGACAGGTCGTTGGTCCAAATTGACCGCCGTGCTGGCGGGCGTATCTGCGTTGTAGCCAAAGGACTCGGCCACCGCCGTTTGCAGGTCAAACACCAGGCGGTCTTCGCGTCGGCCCGAGATCAGGTGCAGGCGCGCCCGAATCAGTCGCAGCAGCGCTTCGTTGCGCTTGATTTGGGTGACCTCAAACGCGGTGGCCAGGCCGTTGTGGGCCAGGGCGTTCCAGTCTTGCCCAAAGCCAGCGGCTTTGGCCACCCACAAAATAACCTGCAAGTCACGCAGGCCACCGGGCGACTCTTTGCAGTTGGGCTCCAGCGAGTAGGGCGTGTTCTCAAATTTGTTGTGGCGCTGGCGCATCTCCAGCGTCTTGGCGACAAAGAAGGCCTTGGGGTCGAGCGCGGCAAAAAATCGGCTTTGAAAATCAGCAAACAACGCGTTGCTGCCGGTGATGAGGCGGGCTTCCAGCAGCGAGGTTTGCACCGTCACGTCGCGGGTCGATTCGTTCAGGCAGTCCACCACGGTACGCACGCTGGAGCCAATCTCCAGGCCGGCGTCCCAGCAGCTGCCAATGAAGCTTTCAATCCGGTGTTTCAGCGCGGGGTCGTCATCAGGCGAGAGGTGATCGGGCAGCAGCACCAGCACATCCACGTCTGAACTGGGGAACAACTCGCCGCGACCAAAACCACCTACCGCCACCAGGGCAAAGGGTTGCTCAAAACCGGCGTTTTGCCACAGGGTTTGCAACGTGCTGTCGGCCAGGTCCGAGAGTTGGCCGAGCGTTCGGCGAATGCCCCGGGTAGAAGTGCCGCTGGCGGCCAGGGCGGCAAACAGTTCGCTCTTATGGGCGCGGTAAGCCAGGCGCAGCGCGGGCAGGTCCATCTTGATGTCAGGCCGGTAAAAGCCAGCGCTCAGGACGGGGCGGCTGCCGCAGCCTGGGCATTGGCGTCTGCTTGCGCCGGCACAAAGGCTGGAATGGCCGGGCTGCCGGCGGAAACGGTCAGCACCTCGTAGCCGGTTTCGGTCACAAGCACGGTGTGTTCCCACTGGGCGGACAAGGAGCGGTCTTTGGTGACGATGGTCCAGCCGTCACCCATTTCCTTGATCTCGCGACGCCCCAGGTTGAGCATGGGCTCAATGGTGATGGTCATGCCGGCCTTGATCTGGTCCAGCGTGCCGGGACGGCCGTAGTGCAGGATTTGCGGCTCTTCATGAAACTTTTGCCCAATGCCATGACCACAAAACTCCCGCACCACGCTCAGGCCGTGGCCTTCGGCAAAAGTTTGAATGGCGTGGCCAATGTCGCCCAGATAAGCGCCATGCTTGACCTTGACGATGCCATGCCACATGGCTTCATAGGTCAGGGCGCACAAGCGCTTGGCAGCAACTGAACCTTCACCGACGATGAACATGCGGCTGGAGTCGCCATGCCAGCCGTCTTTGATGACGGTCACGTCCACGTTGACGATGTCACCCTTTTTCAGCGGTTTGTCATTGGGAATACCGTGGCACACCTGGTGGTTGATGGAGGTGCAGATGGCCTTGGGGTAGGGGTTATGGCCCGAGGGCGCGTAATTCAGAGGGGCCGAGATGGCGTGCTGTACCTGCGTGGTGTAGGCATCGGCCAGCTTGTCGATCTCGTTGGTGGTGATGCCGGGTTTGACGAAGGGCGCCAGATAGTCCAGCAGCTCCGAGGCCAGGCGGCCCGCCACGCGCATGCCCGCAATGCCTTGGGCGTCTTTGTAGGTGATAGTCATGCGATGAATTATCCCATTTGAGGCTTGCTTGCGTGGGCTGGGCAGCACACGGGCAGTTAAAATCCGGGGTCTTCAGAAAATGGCCCAGTCAGCGCCCGTTTTTGAAGCATGTTTGTCAACCCCGTCAGCTACCCAATCCAGGCCCTACCGTGACCCTGCATATCTCCCAATTCGAGGGCGGCAGCGCTCTGAGCAGTTTCCGCATTCAGCAACTTTTGCCCGCCCTGCAAGCCATTCACGAAAAAATAAGCGGTGTGGCCGCCCGTTTTGTGCACCTGGTGACCTCGGACGCGGCGCCCGACGCCGCGCTGAACACCCAATTAGCCGCCTTATTGACCTATGGCGAGCCTTACGCGGGACCGCTGGACGGCGCGCTGATTGTGGTGAGCCCACGTTTTGGCACGGTGTCACCCTGGGCCTCCAAGGCCACCGACATTGCCCACAACTGCGGCTTGGCGGTGCGCCGGGTTGAGCGGGTTGTTGAATACCGCCTCACGCTGAAATCCGGTTTGCTGGGCAAAGCCAGCCTGTCCGAGGCGCAATTGGCCCAGGTGGCCACCTTGCTGCACGACCGCATGACCGAAAGCGCCATGCTCGACCGAACCGCTGCCTACGGCTTGTTCACTGAGTTGCAACCCGCGCCCATGGCGCACGTGGACGTGCTGGGCGGCGGCCAAGCCGCTTTGCAAACCGCCAATACCCAGTTTGGTTTGGCACTGGCCGCCGATGAAATTGACTACTTGGTTCAGGCGTTCACCCAGCTGCAGCGCAACCCGACCGATGTCGAGCTGATGATGTTTGCCCAGGCCAACAGCGAGCACTGCCGCCACAAGATTTTCAACGCCGAGTTCACTATTGACGGCGTGGCGCAAGCCCAAAGCATGTTCGGCATGATTCGCCACACGCACCAAACCAACCCGCAGCACATGCTGGTGGCGTACTCAGACAATGCTTCGGTGATGGAGGGCGTGCCAGTGGAGCGTTTTGTGGCCCGGGCCGCCGCCAGCAACGCCACTTCAGGCGCTGGGCGTTATGAAAAAGAGCCGGCCCTGCACCACATTCTCATGAAGGTGGAAACCCACAACCACCCGACCGCCATTTCACCTTTTCCAGGGGCCTCCACCGGCGCCGGTGGCGAGATTCGCGATGAGGGCGCCACCGGTCGCGGCTCCAAGCCTAAAGCAGGGCTGACGGGATTCACCGTCTCTAAAATTAATTGGAATCTGACCCCGAATAGTTCAACGGATAGTTCGGATTACGGTAAGCCTGAGCACATTGCCAGTCCTTTGCAAATCATGTTGGAGGGACCGCTGGGGGGGGCGGCGTTCAACAATGAATTTGGGCGCCCTAATTTGCTGGGTTACTTTCGCGAGTACGAGCAAAGCCTGAGCTATGGCGTTACCCATAGCCAGGGCAGTACCACGCAGCAGCAAGAGCAACGGGGCTACCACAAGCCCATCATGATTGCCGGTGGTTTGGGCGTGATTGACGCCACCCAGACCCACAAAATCGAATTCCCGGCTGGGAGCCTGCTGATTCAACTCGGCGGCCCCGGCATGCGTATTGGCATGGGCGGCAGCGCGGCCAGCTCCATGGCAACGGGGGCCAACGCGGCTGAGCTGGACTTTGATTCAGTGCAGCGTGGCAACCCCGAGATCGAGCGTCGGGCGCAGGAGGTCATTAACCAATGCTGGATGCTGGGCACCAACGGTGGGGCGGCAGGTACCGGCAACCCCATTTTGGCGATTCACGACGTGGGCGCTGGCGGCTTGTCCAACGCCTTTCCGGAGTTGACCAACGATGCCGGGCGGGGCGCACGCTTTGACCTGCGCGCCGTGCCGCTGGAAGAATCTGGCATGGCGCCCAAGGAGATCTGGTGCAACGAAAGTCAGGAGCGTTACGTGCTGGCCATTGCGCCTGAGTCGCTGGCGCTGTTTACGGCCTTGTGCGAGCGCGAGCGTTGCCCGTTTGCCGTGGTCGGGGTGGCCACCCATGAGCGTCAGTTGGTGCTGGCCGATGCCGGACAGGAGTCGCCGGTCGATATGCCCATGAACGTGCTGTTGGGCAAGCCGCCCAAAATGCACCGCGACGTGCAGACGATAGCGCGCAGTTTCAAGCCGCTGGACCTGAACGATGTGGACCTGCAAAAAGCCTGCATCGACGTGTTGGCCAGTCCTACCGTGGCGTCCAAACGCTTTCTTATCACCATTGGCGACCGCACCGTGGGCGGCCTGACGCACCGTGACCAGATGGTGGGTCCGTGGCAAGTGCCGGTGGCAGACTGCGCGGTCACGCTGGCTGACTTCAAGGGCTTTGCCGGTGAGGCCATGAGCCTGGGCGAACGCACCCCGCTGGCAACTGCCAACGCACCCGCCTCGGGCCGCATGGCGGTGGCAGAAGCCATCACCAATTTGCTGGCCGCACCGATTGAGTTGTCCCGCGTCAAGCTCTCGGCCAACTGGATGGCCGCGTGTGGCGAACCCGGCGAAGACGCTGCGCTGTACGCCACCGTCAAGGCCGTGGCGCTGGAGCTTTGTCCTGCGCTCGGAATTTCCATTCCCGTGGGCAAAGACTCCTTGTCCATGCGCACGCAGTGGCGCGATGCGCAGGGCGCCAAAAAGGTGACTTCGCCGGTATCGCTGATCGTTACCGCTTTTGCCACGCTGGCCGATGTGCGCGGCACGCTCACCCCCCAGCTCGATGCGTTTGCAGACAGCACGCTGGTGCTGATAGACCTGGGTCGCGGCAAAAACCGCATGGGCGGCAGCATGCTGGCGCAGACCTTGGGCCAAATGGGCGATGAGATGCCCGACCTGGACCAGCCGCAAGACCTGGTGAACCTGGTGAACGCCGTGAATGCCTTACGCGCGCAAGGCCATATCTTGGCTTACCACGACCGCAGCGATGGTGGCCTGTTTGCCGCCGCTTGTGAAATGGCGTTTGCCGGCCAGGTGGGCCTGGCCCTGAATGTGGACTTATTGGTGACTGAGGGTGACGGCATCAGCGACAGCCGCGCCGATGTGGGCGACAGCAAAAACTGGGCGGGCCAGGTCAGCGCTCGGCGTGACGAGCTCACCCTCAAAGCCTTGTTCAATGAGGAATTGGGCGTCTTGCTGCAAGTGCGCACGGACCAGCGCAGTGACGTGATGCAAACCCTGCGCGCCCACGGTTTAAGCCAGCACAGCCACTTTGTGGGTAAAACCCGCCCGGCTGATTCGACCATTGCCATGGGCGTGGGCGAGGTGCAAGTCTGGCGTGATGCCAAAGCCGTCTTCAAAGCCTCTTTGCACGACCTGCACCAGGTGTGGGACAGCACCAGTTGGAAAATCTGCCAGCTGCGTGACAACCCGGCCTGCGCCGACGCCGAACATGCCGCCGTGGGCGACCCGCTGAACCCCGGCTTGCACGTGCACCTGGCCAGCGCACCCACTGGCGCGTCTGTGGTTGCCACTAAGAACACGCCGTTCAGCCCGGGCTTGCTGCTCAGCCGCCCCAAGGTGGCCGTGTTGCGCGAGCAGGGCGTTAACTCCCACTTGGAGATGGCCTACGCTTTCACGCAAGCGGGTTTTGAGGCCTTTGATGTGCACATGACCGACCTGCAAACCGGTCGCGCGCAGTTGGCTGACTTTCAAGGCGTGGTGGCCTGTGGCGGTTTCAGCTACGGCGACACCCTGGGGGCCGGCATGGGCTGGGCCCGTTCCATCACCTTCAACCCGGTGTTGGCCGACCAGTTCAAGGCCTTTTTTGGCCGCCAAGACACCTTCGGCCTGGGCGTGTGCAATGGCTGCCAGATGTTTGCTGAGCTGGC
>JBIKZP010000441.1:0-2874 GCA_044354655.1 Rhodoferax sp.
GTTTTTCGAGGGCAAGGTCAAACCATTGGAAAAGCAAAATCTTTTTTTAACCATCTTTATTCGTACCCACGCTAGATATAAACTGGTTGTAAAAAATAGGTAGATAGATAGATAGGGGGGAAAATGTTTCAAAAAAAAAACGGGGGTTAGCTGCGGGGTTTTCAGCTTGTTGTTGGTCATGATGCATGATTCTTCAGCTTGTGAAAGCCCTATAGAGCAGACTTTCAGTGCGGCTTATGGGCAAATAATATCCGGTGAGTTGGGTCAGGCTCAATTGCAGCTTGACAAGTTGTTCAGGCAATCTCCACACCAGCCTGAGGTGTTAAATAACCTCGCTGCCCTGGCACAACTCCGGGGAAACCCTGAGCAAGCACGGGACTTGATTAACGAGGCTTCCAAGTACAGGCCCGCTTATGCCTCAATTCTCAGCAATCGCAAACTTCTTTCTGGTCAATACAGCCCTCAGGCCGCGCCTATTCAGCTCATTGCAAATTTACCTTGCCAACAAGACCAACATCTCGTCATGACTCTTGCTATGGTCAAAACCCTTGCCTCTCAAACAGGGGAAGTTGATTTTCAACATGAAAAAGACTACCTCTTAGCATCAGAAACATGGGCTTCGCCTAGTGGCATGGAATTAAATTTTTTAGCAGACGCTGAACCCGATGAACTTGTTGAACCCGATGCATCCGGTCAAACCGCTGCAAAATTGAACCTTTTTCCGCTGAAGCTTCAAGCTCTACCGACGCCCACACCGATACCGCCCCACGCTCCAGCAACAACACCCGCTATTCAGGAAAGTGAATCCCTTCAAATTGCCCTCCAAAGCTGGGCCAGAGCCTGGCGCGAACAATCGACGCAGGCTTATCTGAGTTTTTATGCCAGCACTTTTGACTATTCTGGTACAGGCGCCAGCAGCCGAGCCCAATGGAAGCAGAGGCGAACCCAGCGACTGGCCAGGTATCAATCTATTCAATTGGAATTGACTGATATTCAATACATAAAAAAGCAGCACAAGTTGTCGCAGTCAGTTTTAACCAACGATGGCAAGGAGACGCCCTGATTATTTTTTCCCCTGGAAAAACTATGCATTGGAAGTTTCATCAGGGACGTTGGGAGATCCTGACAGAAAAATCTATTGATTTGCCTCGCCAATAAAACCTTGAAATCGTCCTTATTGGTTAACAGGAAAAATGTTTAAGCCTAAAGTACGGGTTTTTCTCTAGTGCAAGTTAGGAATGTGGCGCTAGGATCAACTGCATACAAATACAGTCTTTCTCAAAAGGAACCGCCATGACTACAGATCTGAAATCCCGTCGCCTCGTGCTGACCCGAAGCGCTGCCCTGATTGGCGCGGCCTCATCGGGTTTGCTGTTGCCAGAAATGGCGCGTGCCCAGTCTTCCAAAATTCGCGTGGGATTGATGCTGCCTTACACCGGTGCCTTTGCGCCCTTGGGTGTGGCCATTGAAAACGGCGTGCGCATGGCCATCAACGAGCAAGGCGGCAAACTCGGCGGTCGCGAGATTGAATGGTTCAAGGTGGACGATGAGTCCGAGCCCTCCAAAGGCATTGAAAACGCCAGCAAGCTGGTTCAGCGCGACAAGGTGGACGTGCTGATTGGCACCGTGCACTCTGGCGTGCAAATGGGCATCCACAAAGTGGCGCGCGAGTCCGGCGTGCTCAATCTCATCCCCAACGCTGGCGTGCATGCAGCCACGCGCAGCCAGTGCGCTCCCAATGTGTTTCGCACCAGCTTCTCCAACAGCCAGCCCACTTTGGCGCTGGGCGAGGCCATGGTCAAGCGCGGCCACAAAAAGGCTGTCTGGATTACCTGGAAATATGCGGCGGGTGACGAAGCCTTTGAAGGCTTCAAAGAAAGCTACACCAAGGCTGGCGGCACCATCGTCAAAGAACTCGGTCTGCCCTTCCCCAATGTCGAGTTCCAGGCTTTGCTGACTGAAATTGCAGCACTCAAGCCTGACGCTGTCGCCTGCTT
This sequence comes from Rhodoferax sp., assembly GCA_044354655.1. Lineage (GTDB taxonomy): Bacteria > Pseudomonadota > Gammaproteobacteria > Burkholderiales > Burkholderiaceae_C > Rhodoferax. The sequence goes on from JBIKZP010000441.1 coordinate 1,998, forward strand.
CTTCGCTGGCCCCAGCGGCGCCAAGTTCATCAAGGATTACGCAGCTGCGGGCCTCAAGGGCAAGATTCCCTTGTACGGTTCTGGCTTCCTGACCGAAGGCCTGCTCGAAGCAGCCGGACCTGCGGCAGATGGCATCATGACCACCTTGCATTACAGCGACTCGCTGGACACACCGCGCAACAAGTCCTTCCGCCTAGAGTACGCCAAAGCGTTCCGCATGCAGCCTGACGTCTACGCCGTTCAGGGCTACGACACCGGCTTGCTGCTGATCAAAGGTGCCAATGCAGTCAAGGGCGACCTCTCTGCCAAGCCTGCGCTTTACCAAGCGATGGAGTCAGCCACCATTGACAGCCCTCGTGGCAAATGGACCATGAGCAAGTCACACAACCCGGTGCAAGATATGTACCTGCGCGTGGTCGAGAATAAAGAGAACAAAGTCATCGGTATTGCCGCAAAGGCCTTGGCCGACAGCGGTGCCGGTTGCAAGATGTCCTAAAATTTACAGCTCGCATCCAACGGGAGCTTAGCCTCCCGTTTTTTTTGACCAGGCCATGGACTTTCCCACTTTTCTCATCCAATTACTCAACAGCGTGCAGTACGGGCTGCTGCTGTTCATGCTAGCCGCCGGCCTCACACTGATCTTCGGCATCATGGGCGTGGTCAACCTGGCACATGGCAGTTTTTACATGCTCGGTGCCTACCTGGCCTATGCCTTGACCAGCCTGACCGGTAGCCTGACCGTGGCCATTGTGGGCGGTGCCGCGCTGTCGCTGCTGTTTGGGTTGGCGCTTGAACGGCTGCTGTTTCGTCATTTCTACAAACGTGACCACCTGGACCAGGTGCTGCTCACCTTTGGCCTGATTGCCATCTTTGAAGA
>JBIKZP010000442.1:0-2872 GCA_044354655.1 Rhodoferax sp.
ACCACGCCGCCCGCATGCGTCAGGCGCTCGCCAACGCCAATGCCGACATCTGCAAAGACCAGCCCCGCTATGTGGTGCAAATCACGGGCGACAACCCCGAAGGCAAAGGCCAGCTCGACAATTTCATCGACCCCGAAAAAACCTACCCGGTCATCGCCACCACCTCCAAGCTCATGAGCACCGGGGTGGACGCGCAAACCTGCAAGCTCATCGTGCTGGACCAAAATATCAAGTCCATGACGCTGTTCAAGCAGATCATTGGCCGGGGCACCCGCCTGCGCGAAGACCTGGGCAAAACCTGGTTCACCATCCTTGACTTCAAGCGCGCCACCGAACTCTTTGCCGACCCGAAGTTTGATGGTGAACCCGTACAGATTTACCAGCCCAAAGACGGTGAACCCGTCAACCCGCCTGAAGAAGCTGGTGCACCGGGCGGCACCGATCCTCTGGCCTCCGGCCAGCCCGAGCCATTTGGCGCGCCGCCCGGCGGCCACACCGTACCGGGCAGCGGCGAGCCCAAGAAATATGTGCTCGGCGGCATGGTCACCGTGGCCGTGGCGCGTGAGCGCGTGCAATACCTCAGCGCCGACGGCAAGCTCATCACCGAAAGCCTGCGCGACTACACCCGCATCAACCTCACCAAACAATACGACTCACTCGACAAGTTCTTGCAAGCCTGGAACGACGCAGACCGCAAAGCTGCCTTGGTGGAAGAGCTTGAGCAACAAGGCGTGTTGGTCGAAGCGCTGGCCGAAGAAATTGGAAAAGACCTCGACCCCTTCGATTTACTCTTGCATGTGGCCTACAACATGCCGCCACTAACCCGCCGCGAACGCGCCAACCGCGTGAAAAAACGCAACGTCTTTACCCAATACGGCCCCGTGGCCCGCAAAGTGATCGACGCACTGATTGACAAATACGCCGACGAAGGTATCGCCACCATCGAAAGCAACGAAGTCCTGAAGGTTCAACCCTTCACCGACTTTGGCAGCCCGGTTGAACTCATCAAAAGCTTTGGCGGCCGCCCCCAATACCTGGGCGCACTGCAAACGCTGGAGCGCGAGCTGTATTCAGCGGCCGAATGAATGAAAGCTGGGTTCAAGGTCAAATTATCTTCAAATATCTGAAAATAGATAAAATATCAAAATCAGGATATCAAAGGATAATTCCATGCTCTACCACGCACGTACTTCGCTAGCGATAGGCTTGGCCGACGCCTTACAGGGCAAAACCCCATTCAGCGATGCCCCGAACGGACTGTTTTTGGCAGCACCACGCCGCACGGGCAAGTCCACATTTTTGCAAGCCGACCTGATGCCCGAATTGGATCGTCGCCAAGTGGTCGGCGTCTACGTGGACCTGTGGGCAGACCAGAACCGTGACCCCGGTGCCTTGATTGCCGAGGCCGTGGGCCGTGCCCTGCTCAAGCAACTGGGTGTGGTGGCTAAAACAGCCCGGTCAGCGGGGCTGGAAAGCATCAACGTGGGGGGCATCAAAATTGACACCTCCAAAATCGGCAAAGTCGATGGCACCACGCTGGCCGATGCGCTCAGGGCATTGGTCGAAGCCGCGAAAAACCCGGTGGCCTTGATCATTGACGAAGCCCAGCATGCGCTGACCAGCGAAGCCGGTGAAACCGCCATGGCCGCGCTTAAATCGGCACGTGACCAGCTCAATCGCCCAGACCAGGTTCAGCTCATGTTGGTCATGTCGGGCTCCGATCGTGACAAGTTGCTGCGGCTGGTCAACACCAATGCAGCACCGTTTTATGGCTCTCAAATTCAACGCCTGCCGGAGCTGGGTCCCGAATTTATTGCACATATCGCTGAGCTCATCGTTCGCCAGCGTCCAGAGTTGGCACCGGTCAACGAAGCTATCTTGGCCGAAGCATTTCAGCATTTTGGTCAGCGTCCGCAATTTTTCATGGAAGCCTTGGGCCAAGTGCTCAGCCCCTTGGCCACCGACACCGGGCGGTTTGAAGAGGCGATGCTCGCCAAAGCCCAGCAGCAACTGCGCGACGATGAAGCCCAGATGGCACGCGATTACGCAGCGCTCAAACCCTTGGAACAAGCCGTGCTGTGGCGCATGCTGGAACTCGGCACCCGTTTCCGGCCCTACGACGCAGAAGCACTGCAGTTTTACAAAGACAAAACCGGCGACAAGGTCACGGTGGCAAAAGCACAAAAGGCACTTGAGAGTTTACGAGCCCACCAGCCCAGCCTGATCTGGAAATCGGCCCGCAGCGAATACACCGTCGAAGACGCCACCATGGCCCGTTGGTACGCCCAACGTATCGCAGCGGGCACTTGGCCACCCGAGAGCCTGCAGCTCGACTGGCTTGACGAGTAACCACGCAAGCCAACGAAATTTCGCCACTGAACCACACCGGCCCATCACATACAAAAACGCATGTCCAACATCTCCTCCGTCATCAAATCCATCCAAGACATCATGCGCCAAGACAGTGGCGTGGATGGCGACGCGCAGCGCATCTCGCAGCTCACTTGGCTCTTGTTCCTCAAAGTGTTTGACGCACTCGAAGAAGAGCTGGAGCTGACCCGCGACGACTACAAAAGCCCCGTCCCCGAAGCCATGCGCTGGCGCAACTGGGCAACCGATGCCGAGGGCATCACCGGCGATGCGCTGCTGGACTTTGTGAACAACCAACTCTTTGCCACCCTCAAAAACCTGAGCGGCGACGCCCAGCGCAACCCGCGTGGCTATGTGGTTCGCGGCGTGTTTGAAGACGCCTACAACTACATGAAGAGCGGCCAGTTGCTGCGCCAGGTTATCAACAAACTCAACGCGATCGACTTCAACCGCCAAGCCGAACGCCACCAGTTCAACGACCTCTACGAAAAAATCCTCAAAG
>JBIKZP010000443.1:0-2863 GCA_044354655.1 Rhodoferax sp.
ACCAAAACGGCCAAGCGGTGGCACTGGCCCAGCGCGACAAATGCACCTGGGAGGTGGCCTGCAACGAGGCGGTGGCGCTGGTACTGAGTTACGAGGTGTATGCGTTTGACAACTCGGTACGCACGGCCTGGCTGGATGCGCAACGCGGCTTCTTCAATGGCACCAGTTTGTGTCTGCGGGTACACGGCCAAGAGGCACAAGTGCACCAATTGGAGGTGATGGCCGACCCCGCCTTGAACGGCTGGCAGGTGGCCACGGGCTTGACGCCCCACAAGGTCAACAAGGCCGGTTTTGGCAGCTACCGTGCGGCCGACTACGACGAGCTGGTGGACTGCCCGGTTGAAATGGGCACCTTCTGGAGTGGCCATTTTGTAGCGGGCGGCGTGCCACATCGCCTGGTGGTGGCCGGCGCCCCGCCCAGCTTTGACAGCGCCCGTCTGCTGGCCGATACCCAGGCCATTTGCGAAGCAGAAATGGTGCTTTGGCATGGCGCCCAAAACGGAAAAACACACCGCGCTCCGCACACCAACTACCTGTTCATGCTCAATGCCGTGGGCGAGGGCTATGGCGGTTTGGAGCACCGCAACTCAACCGCCCTGATTTGTACGCGGCAAGACCTGCCCCGCTTGCCCCACACGGCGCTTGTAGAGGCTGCCCCTTCAAACAACACCAAACCGTCGGCCCCCACTGAAGGCTACACCTCGCTGCTGGGGCTGATCAGCCATGAATACTTTCATACCTGGAACGTCAAGCGCCTGCGCCCTGCCGAGTTTGCGCGCTACGACTACGCGCAGGAAAACTACACCGAGCTGCTGTGGTTTTTTGAAGGCTTCACCAGCTATTACGACGACCTGCTGTTGCGCCGCGCGCAGCTGATTGACGACGCCACCTACTTCAAGCTGCTGAGCAAAACCATCAACCAGGTGCTGCAAACCCCGGGGCGCCTGGTGCAGAGCGTGGCACAAGCCAGCCTTGACGCCTGGGTGAAGTACTACCGGCAAGATGAAAACACACCCAACGCCACCGTGAGCTACTACACCAAGGGTGCGCTGGTGGCCTTGTGCCTGGACCTGACCCTGCGCCAGGAAGGCCACACCACGCTGGACGCGGTGATGCGCGCCTTGTGGCTGCGCTGCCAGGCCGGCCCCATGACCGAGGCCGACTTGCTGGCCGTATTGGCCAACCTGGGCGGCCGCTCGTTTGCCCGTGAGCTGAACCGCTGGGTGCACAGCAAGGCCGAGTTGCCGCTGCGCAGCTTGCTACAAAGCCAGGGCGTTCAGGTGCATGAAGACCCGGCGCCACTGGCACAACGCTTGGGTCTGCGCGTGTCGGAAACCGAGGGCATCCGCGTCAAGATGGTGTTGCGTGGCGGTGCGGCTGAACAAGCCGGTTTTGCTGCAGGCGACGAATGGCTGGGCCTGACTGTGGGCAGCGGCGCTTCGGCCAGCCACTGGCGGCTGGCCAAGCTGGACGACCTGCTGCTTTACACCGGCACCGCCAAGCGCGTGGGCGCGCTGGTGGCGCGAGACAAACGGCTGCTGCACCTGACGCTGACCCTGCCCAAAGGGGCCAGCACCTGGCGTCTGGCGGTACAAGACAACCAACGCGTCAAGCAATGGCTGGGCAAGTAGGCCTTGATCAACGCTGTTAATTAGCGCCCTTGAAACCGGGCAGGACGTTTTTCTCTGAACGCCATCACGCCTTCCATGTAATCGGCGGTTTTGCCCATGGCAGACTGGGTGTCGCGCTCCACATCGAGTTGCTGGTTTAGCGTGCGCGAGGTGCTGTCACGCAGCGCATGCCGCGTGGCCACCAGGGCCTGCGTGGGCATCTGGGCGAGGCGCTGAGCCATCTCCATGGATGCGCCCAGGCAGTCGTCGGCCACGTCCCAAATCATGCCCCACTCTTTGGCCAGCGCGGCGCTGAGCTTGTCGCCCGTCATGGCCAGGGCGGTGGCGCGCGCCAGGCCCAGGCGCTGCGTCAAAAACCAGGTACCACCAGCATCTGGAATGAGCCCGATTTTGCTGAAGGCCTGAATAAAACTGGCACCCGGGGCAGCAATCGCTATGTCGCAGGTCATGGCCAATGAAGACCCGGCGCCGGCCGCCACGCCGTTCACTGCCGCCAGGCTGGGCATGCGCAAATTTTGCAGGCGCCGCACGGTGGGGTTAAAGGCCTGGTCAATGACCGGACCCGGGTCAGCGCGGGCCACCAGATCGGGGCCGGGCTCGAAGTCAAATTCCGCCAGATCGGCCCCAGCGCAAAAACCACGGCCAGCGCCCGTGACAACCAGCGCACGAATGGCGGGATTGGCCTCGGCCCGGTCCAGCGCGGCCCACAAATCGCGGTGCATTTGCCGGGTAAAGCTGTTCAGGGCCAGCGGGCGGTTCAAGGTCAGAACAGCGACACCCGCGTGCTCAGGGGGCTCGGCATACAAAACTGTGGATTCAGCGGCAGACTCAGACATTCAAGTTCTCCTGGGTTGGTGCGGCAATTTACCACTGCGCAGTCGCCCCCTGGCACAGTCATGGCACAGTCATGGCGCGGCCATGTCACAAAGAGGTCCCCCGGGTGGCCTTGGGTATAGTCAGAACAACTGCAACACCCTCGGAGAGCCACATGAGCTACGAACTGATCACCGTCCGCACCGAAGCCGAAAAAGTGGGCATCATTACCCTGAACCGGCCCAAGCAGCTCAACGCACTGAACGACGCGCTGATGAGCGAGCTGGGCACCGCCCTGAAAGACTTTGACGCCGACCCCGCGATTGGCTGCATGGTTATCACCGGCAGCGAAAAGGCCTTTGCGGCCGGCGCCGACATTGGCGCCATGGCCAATTACAGCTTCTCAGACGTGTACGCGG
>JBIKZP010000444.1:0-2860 GCA_044354655.1 Rhodoferax sp.
ATCCACAATCCAGGTCAGGCCGGGTACCTGAAAGTCGGCCGCGTTGAAGGCCACCGCGCCACCATCGTCGCCTTGGACGTGCATGGCGCGTACCTCGGTGGCATGCTGTGGCGCGGGCCAGCAGCGCAGGGATTCCAGCAAAGCCTTGGACGAGGCGTTCAAGGCGTAGGCCCGCACATCAGTCTTGGGCGCGCTGTTAACCAAGCTTGTAGTCGGCGCCGTCACCAGGCCAACGCGAAGCCTATCCCGGGCGAGCAAGAGGGCCAGCGTGCGGCCCACAATGCCGTCACCGCGAATGCAAATATCTAAGGGTTGGGTCATTTCAGGATTGTAGAAGCCAGGGCAGAATGACCCCCTTGACCGCTATCAGGAGACCTTCTTGTGAACCCTGGCACTTTGACCCCCGGCGACCTGCACGCCCGCATTGCGCAGCTTTTTATTTATCCCGTGAAATCGTGTGCCGGCCTGGCCTTGCAAGAATCTCTATTGACCGACACCGGCCTCGAATTTGACCGCGCCTGGATGGTGGTGGACGCCCAGGGTAATTTCGTCACCCAGCGCGAAGCGCCCCAACTGGCGCTGGTGACCCCTCAATTCAAAGGCGACCAACTGGTGCTGCGCGCTCCCGGCATGTTGGCGCTTTACCTGAACCTGTACGAGTACGAGGGCAATACCCAGGTCACCGTCTGGGACGACAGCCTGCCCGCCTTTGACATGGGCGACCTGGCGGCGCAGTGGTTCACCGACTTTCTGGCGCAGTTTGAGCGCAAGGTGTCCACCCCAGCCGCCTACCGCCTGGCCCGTTTTGACCCCGAGCAACAACGCCTGTCCAGCCTGCAGTGGACGGCCGGCGTGCAGGCCCCCAACCAGTTCAGCGACGGCTACCCGCTGCTGGTGGTCAGCCAGGCTTCACTCGACGGTTTGAATGCGCGGCTGCTGGCAGGTGGCCATGAGTCGGTGGACATGACGCGCTTTCGCCCCAACATCGTTTTGTCGGGCTTGCAAGCGCATGACGAAGACCGGCTGGCCCTGTTGCGGGTGGAGGCCGGGGTGGACGGTGAAATCACCGAGGTGCAGCTCAAGCCCGTCAAGCCCTGTGCGCGTTGCCCCATTCCCAATATCGACCCCGCCACGGCCCAGAGCAGTCCGGCCGTGGGCGACACCTTGCAGGCCTACCGGCAAGATGCGCGTGTCAACGGCGGCATCACCTTTGGCATGAACGCCATCGCCCTGAGCGGGCAGGGCGCGGTTCTGCGCGTCGGGCAGGCGGTCATGGCCGACCTCGATTTCGGTTGACGGCATCAAGTACCAGTTATTACAAAAGGTGCACCATGAATTTCAAACCTTTGCGCCCCGGCATTTTGCCGGGCTACATGGCGGCAGTTGCCGCGACCCGCGCCAATAACGCAAATAACGCCACCAATGCCACCCTGGCCCAGGACTGCGCGGCAGAGGCGGCGGCGCTGGCGCGGTAAGCGCAGGGTGACCGGTACCCGGGCTGGGCGGCTTGCCCAGCCCTGCCTCATTACAATCAGCCCCTCTCTTTAAGGATTTCCATGAGTTTGAAGTGCGGCATCGTGGGCTTGCCCAACGTCGGTAAATCGACCCTTTTCAACGCCTTGACCAAGGCCGGCATTGCAGCCGAAAACTACCCGTTTTGCACCATTGAGCCCAATGTGGGCATTGTGGAAGTACCCGATGCCCGGCTGGACGCGCTGTCTGCCATTGTCAATCCGCAAAAAGTGCAGCGCGCCATTGTGGAGTTTGTCGATATTGCCGGTTTGGTGGCGGGCGCCAGCACGGGCGAGGGCCTGGGCAACAAGTTTTTGGCTCACATTCGCGAGACCGACGCTATCGTCAACGTGGTGCGCTGTTTTGAAGATGACAACGTGATTCACGTCGCCGGCAAGGTCGACCCGATCTCCGATATCGAGGTGATCCAGACCGAACTCTGCCTGGCTGATCTGACGGCGGTGGAAAAAGCCCTTCACCGCGTCACCAAGACCGCGCGCTCGGGTGACAAAGAATCCATCAAGCTCGTCGCCATTTTAGAAAAATGCCAGGCCGCCTTGAACGAAGCCAAGCCGGTGCGCACCATCGACTTCAGCAAGGAAGAGCGCCCCCTGTTGCAGCAGTTCTTCTTTATTACCGCCAAGCCCGCCATGTTTGTGGCCAACGTGGCAGAAGACGGGTTTGAGAACAACCCGTTTCTGGACCGTCTGACCGCCTATGCCAACTCGCAACATGCGCCGGTGGTGGCCATCTGCGCCAAGATGGAAGCCGAGATGTCGGAGATGAGCGACGAAGATCGTCAAATGTTCCTGGAAGAACTCGGCCAGTCCGAGCCCGGCCTGAACCGCCTGATTCGCGCCGCCTACACGCTGCTGGGCCTGCAAACCTATTTCACCGCCGGTGTGAAAGAAGTACGCGCCTGGACCATTCATGTGGGCGACACCGGCCCGCAAGCCGCCGGCGTGATTCACACCGACTTTGAAAAGGGCTACATCCGCGCCCAGACCATTGCCTATGAAGATTTCATCACCTTCAAGGGCGAGCAAGGCGCCAAGGACGCGGGCAAGATGCGCGCCGAGGGCAAGGAATACGTTGTGAAAGATGGCGACGTGATGAACTTCTTGTTCAGTTCCTGAACCTGGTGCCTAATAGCCAGAATTAAGCGCCAAACTTAAGCCCCAAACCAACTCGCTGGTAAGTGTCCAAACAGCCCCATCAAGGCGGCGGTCATCATCACATAGCGGCCGAACTTGCCAATAGCCATGTAAAAAAGGCAGGGCCAAAAAGGCAGTTTGAGCCAACCGGCCACCGCACACAGTGGGTCGCCCACGCCAGGCAGCCAAGACAG
>JBIKZP010000065.1:0-8712 GCA_044354655.1 Rhodoferax sp.
AGACCGATTTGCGAATAGAAGACCCGGTAGTACTCACTTTGAAAGAAGTCATCGGGCGCGATATTTCGCAACCAGTGAACGCCATTGGGGCAGCCGGCAACAAATAGTTGGTAGTGCGGATCCAAAGCGTAGGGGCCTGACAGGTAGGCGTCTTCTGGCAGCGCGCGCTCTAGCGGGTTAAACCGGTGCAAGATACGGCGCGGCCGCTGTTCGCGGTGGTAAACCATGGCGCCGCCCGAATCCACAGCGCACACGGTCCCCAGCAGATTGAGCACGGCGTCGTACCAATCAGCGCTGCCAATGGTGTCGGTCATTTTTGCCAAGGCCGCCACCAGGGCGGTGGTGAGTGGCAAACATAAAGGGCTTTTGTAAGCAGTGTCCATGGCCATAGCGTATCGCGATTCAGGGTTAGGCGCGGCGCCAGAGGAGCCTGTAGGGTTACCGCAGCCCTTAGACCGGCGGGTGGCAGTCCGCCGGGCAAAGGCAGGGTGCGGGACAAGAGGCCAAACATGGCATCATGTTGACCTGTCACCGCAGCGTGAAGAAGCGGTGCTCAGGCGATTTGCTTGTCAGGCAATACCCCACGCCTTGCTTGGCAGACAGGCGCAGGTGGCCTGGCTGGCGTCAAGCGTTTCACCCCCCCCCACCCTGATCAGGAGACATTCATGAGCGATACCTATGTTTTGGTGCACGGCGCCTGGCACACCGGCGACTTGTTGGAACCGACGGCCGAACTCATTCGCCAGCAAGGTCACACGGTGCACTGCCCGACCCTCAAAGGCAACCGGGCTGGCGATGACCGCAGCCAGATCGGGCTGGAAGACGCTGCGCAATCGGTGTGCGAGTACCTGCTTGAGCACAATTTGAGCCAGGTGCGACTGGTTGGCCACAGCTACGGCGGCATGGTCATTTCGCGCGTGGCCGATGTGATGCCCGAGCGCCTTGCGCGCCTGGTTTACGTCAACGCCTTTGTGCCCAACCCGGGCGAGTGCCTCAACGACATGGTGCCACCGCATTACAAAGAGTTGTTTGACGCCGTGGCGGCCGCCAGCAACGGTGCCGTCATGCTGCCGTTCCCGATCTGGCGCGAGGCCTTCATCAACGACGCCGACATGGCGCTGGCCAAATCAGCCTTCGAGCAGCTCAACCTGCAGCCCTACAAGACCTTCACCGACCCCATTTCATTGAAGGCGCCACTGGCCGCGCTGACGCTTGGCAAGTCCTATCTCAACTGCCGCCAGGACACCGCCATGCCGCACAGCCTGCCCTGGCATCCGCGCCTGTCCGAGCGCCTGGGTCTGTTCCGTCTGGTGGAGTGCCAGGGTAGCCACGAAATCTGGTTCACCGATCCGGTCACCATCGCTGATGCAGTGATCCGGGCCGGTCGGGACTGAGGACACCCAGGGCTCTCGGCGCCTCTTCAGATCTCCCCCTGCCGGGGGAAGGCTGGCATGGGGCTCTTGCCAGCCAGCGAGGTTTTTTCACGGCGACCGTGCCGCCATTTTTGCGAAATGCGCAGGTGTGTCAAATTCCTGTCACACGCGCCACCCATGATTGACACCGGTTCGTAATTTAACAAGGTGACTCATCATGAAATGGATTTTTCGTCTCTCCGCTGTGGCAACGGCCTGCGCACTGGTTGCCTGCGGGGGCAGCACTGGCCCCGAGGTCAAACAAGGTGTTTTCATCGACGCTGCCGTCGAAGGCTTGAGCTACACCAGCACCTCTGGCCTGAGCGGAACCACCGACGCCAGCGGAACTTTCAAGTACGTCGCCGGTGACAAGGTCAGCTTCTCGCTGGGCGGCGTCGCCTTTGGGTCCGTCACGGGGGCTGCACAGCTCTCCCCCCTGGACCTGGCCGGCGCGTCCTCGCCCGACCACCCCGGTGCTGTGGCGATTGCCCGCCTGATGCAAAGCCTGGACACCGACGGCAACCCCGACAACGGCATCACCATCAACCGCACCAAACTCGCCGCTTCGCCGACGGCGCCCGCCGACTGGTCCAAGGCCAGCGATGCCGACCTGATCGCCTTGCTCAAGGATGGCGCGCCCGCACTGCGCACCAGCTCAGACGCGCGCACTCACATGAGCCGCGAGCTGGACAAACTTTCGGGCCAGCCCAAAATGAGCTTGGTGGGGCGCTACACATCGGGTGGCACCGCCGCGGCCCCCTCTTTGGTCGCAGAAATCGTCTCCTACCACGCCAACAGCAAGTCGCTGTTCATCACAGTGGACACTGTCGCGGAGCCCTCGTCTTTCAAGCGGATTGACCTGTCGGGCCTGGGCGGCACGGCACTGGTCAATCCCACCAGCGCCAGCAACCTGTCGGCCTCGGCGCGCTTTGACGTAGCCGCCGACGTGAACGACGGCAACTTCACGGCCGGCGGGGTGCAGAGTCTGGACGTCAGCGGCAACTTGTTGGCCATTGCGGTGCAGAGCTCGCCCAAGACCAACACCGGTGTGATCGCCTTCTACCGCCTGTCGAGCAACGGCACGCCGACTTTCCTGAAAAAAGTCAGCGTCGGCTCCCTGCCCGATGGCGTGGCCTTCTCTCCTGACGGCAAGTACCTGGTCGTAGCCAACGAGGGTGAACTGAGCAAGGACTTCATGACCGATGGCATCGACCCCGAAGGCTCGATCTCGATCATCGCCATCAGCAATGGGGTTCCCGCCGCCACCGCGACCACGCTGGGCTTTACTGACTTCAATGTGGGTGGCCGCCGCCGCAACGAACTGCCAGCGGCCGTTCGCATTGGTCGCCCCGGCGCCAGCGTGGCGCAGGACATGGAGCCTGAATACGTGTCCATCTCCGCCGACAGCAAAACGGCCTATGTGACTTTGCAAGAAAACAATGGAGTGGCCGAGGTCGATCTGGCCAGCGGCGCCATCAGCAAAATCATCGCCCTGGGCTTTAAGGACTACGGCAGTAAGTACAAGATCGCCGCATCAGACCGCTATGCCGGCACCGCGTCAGGGGTTTACGGCAACCCGCCCGAGCCGGCTGTGCTGAAGAACTACGCCAATTTGAACGGTGTCTACATGCCCGATGGCATTGCCACTTACACCGTCGACGGGAAGACCTATTTTCTAACGGCCAATGAGGGCGACGACCGCAGCGACTTCCTCACCGGCGCTTCCTCAGACGTAGCGCGCTTTAAGGATATCGTTGCCAACCTCGACGCCACAGCGTTTCCAGCGGACGTCGTCGCCGCCATCAAGACCGATCAAGAACTCGGACGCCTGACCCTGCTGACCAAGGATGCCAACGGCAATTACGGCGACACCGACGGCGACGGCGACTACGACCGTGTCTACGTGCTGGGCGGAAGGTCTTTTTCGATCTGGTCCGCCGACACCGGCGCGCAGGTGTTTGACTCGGGCGAAGACATCGAGCGCATCGTCTACAACCATGCGGCCGATGACTCGACCAACAAACTGGCCCTGCTCAAGGCCGATCAGTTGCTCGGCCGTTTGGACAACAAGGGCCCCGAGCCCGAGTCGGTGGTGGTCGGTCAGGTGGGCGCAGAAACCTATGCCTTCATTGGCCTGGAGCGCTCCAGCAGCATCTTGATGTACAAGATTACCGATCCGACCAAGCCCAAGCTGGTGCAACACATTCGGAACCACACCAACCTCGCCGACGGTGACCTGTCGCCTGAGGGCATGAGGTTCATTCCGGCCAGCCAGAGCCCGACCGGCGTGGCCCTGCTGGCGGTGGGCCACGAGGTCAGCGGCTCAGTGGCGATCTATCAGATCAAGTAGATCAAGTAGATCAAGTAGATCAAGTAGATCAAGTTAGGCCCCTGCCTTGACCTTCAGCCGCCAGGCATGCAGCAGTGGCTCGGTGTAGCCGCTGGGTTGCGCCAGGCCTTTGAACACCAGGTCGCAGGCGGCTTGGTAAGCCGCGCTGGTCTGGAAGTTGCCGGCCATGTTTTTGTACAGCGCATCGCCGGCGTTTTGCTTGTCCACCACGGCGGCCATGCGCTCGAAGGTCTCGGTCACTTGTGCTTTGCTGACCACGCCGTGCAGCAGCCAATTGGCCATGTGCTGGCTGGAAATGCGCAAGGTGGCGCGGTCTTCCATGAGGCCCACGTTATGAATGTCGGGCACCTTGGAGCAGCCCACGCCCTGGTCGACCCAGCGCACCACGTAGCCCAGAATGCCTTGCGCATTGTTGTCGAGTTCTTGCTGTTTCTCGGCGGCGCTCCAGTTCGGCGTGGTGGTCACGGGAACGGTCAGCAAGCCAGTCAGCAGCGTGTTGCGCTCCTTGTTGGCGTTGATTTTTTCCAGGCCTTTTTGCACGTCGGACACCAGCACTTGGTGGTAATGCAGCGCGTGCAGTGTGGCGCCCGTGGGGCTGGGTACCCAGGCGGTGTTGGCACCAGCCAGTGGGTGGGCAATTTTTTGCGCCAGCATGGCGTTCATCAGGTCGGGCATGGCCCACATGCCTTTGCCAATTTGCGCCTTGCCGCGCAGGCCGCAAGACAGGCCCACCAGCACGTTGTTGCGCTCGTAGGCGGAGATCCAGGCGCTGGACTTCATGTCGCCCTTGCGGATCATGGGGCCGGCGTGCATGGCGGTGTGCATCTCGTCACCGGTGCGGTCCAGGAAGCCGGTGTTGATGAAGGCCACGCGGCTGCTGGCAGCGGCAATGCAGGCCTTCAGGTTAACGCTGGTGCGGCGCTCTTCGTCCATGATGCCGAGCTTGACGGTGCTGTCAGGCAGCCCCAGCATTTTTTCGACGCGGCCAAACAACTCGGCGGCAAACGCCACTTCAGCGGGGCCGTGCATTTTGGGCTTGACGATATAAACCGAGCCCTTGCGCGAGTTGCGAATCGCGTCTTTGGCGCTGCGCTTCAGGTCATGCATGGCGATGGTGGTGGTGACCACGGCGTCCAGAATGCCTTCGGGGATTTCACGCGTTTCGCCCTTTTTGTTGGTGTACAAAATAGCCGGGTTGGTCATCAGGTGGCCGACGTTGCGCACAAACATGAGCGAGCGGCCGTGCAGGGTGACGGGCTTGCCCTTGCCGGCTGGCGGGGTGTAAACGCGGTCGGGGTTCAAGCCGCGCGTAAGGGTTTTGCCGCCTTTTTCAAAACGCTCGGTCAGCGTGCCTTGCAGAATGCCGAGCCAGTTGCTATAGGCCAGCACTTTGTCTTGCGCGTCCACCACGGCCACCGAATCTTCCAGGTCCAAGATGGTGGAGAGGGCCGACTCCATCACCAGGTCGCTCACACCGGCTGGGTCTTTGGCGCCAATGGCGGTGGTGCGGTTGATGATGAGGTCCAGGTGCAGGCCGTGGTGTTGCAGCAGCACGGAACTGGGCGCCTTGGCCTCGCCCTGGTAGCCCACCAGCTGCTTGGCATCGGCCAGGCTGGTGTTGCTGCCATCGGCCAGTTTGACGGCGAGCTTGCCGTCCTTGATGCGGTAGCCCACCGAGTCCACATGCGAGCCTTTGCGCAGCGGTGCGGTGCGGTCCAGTACGTGGCGCGCGTAGGCAATGACCTTGGCGCCGCGCTTGGGGTTGTAGCCGCCTTTTTTGCCGGCCTTCTCGCAGCCTTTGTCTTCAGAGATCACGTCGGTGCCGTAGAGCGCGTCGTACAAAGAACCCCAACGCGCGTTGGCTGCGTTCAGGGCGTAGCGGGCGTTGAGCACGGGCACCACCAACTGCGGGCCGGCTTGCACGGCCAGTTCGGCGTCGACATTGCGGGTGGTGATGCGGGCCTTGGCAGGCTGGGGCACCAGGTAGCCAATTTTTTCAAGGAAGGCGCGGTAGGCCGGCATGTTGGCAATGGGGCCGGGGTTGGCTTTGTGCCAAGTATCCAGCGCGGTTTGCAAGCGGTCGCGCTCGGCCAGCAAGGCGATATTTTTGGGCGCCAGGTCAGCCACCAGCCGGTCAAACCCTTTCCAGAACGCAGCGCTTTTCACGCCGGTGCCGGGCAGGACTTTGTCTTCAATGAACTGGTGCAGTTCGGTGGCAACGTGCAGGCGGTGGGCGGTGGTGCGGTCGGTCATGGTGAGCAGCTAAGTTGGTGATGGAAGACCTAGACTGTATTCGATACCGGGGCTTTGATTAATTGGGGCTGCATCTGTTTATCTGTGACCAAAATGCGGCTAATCTTGCAGCCCTTTCAGGCGTGCTGACATGCAGGCTCCCCGGCTTGGGGCTCAGACCGGGCAAAATAGCCTGGCGCTGCTGCACAAGCAGCCCCTGTTTGATTGAAAGACACTGCCCATGAGCCACGGCCCAACCCCAACCTCACCCTCACCCCAAAGTCCACCCCAAAGCCCCAGCAAGCCGCTGCCCCTGGCGGGCCTGCGCGTGGTGGAGTTCACCCACATGGTGATGGGCCCCACCTGCGGCATGGTGCTGGCCGACCTGGGCGCTGAAGTGATCAAGGTCGAGCCGATTGAGGGCGACCGCACGCGCCACCTCTTGGGCGCCGGCGCCGGATTTTTTCCCATGTTCAACCGCAACAAGAAAAGCATTGCGATTGACCTGCACAAGCCCGAAGGCGCAGAAGTGGCGCGCCGCCTGGCCGCCAGCGCCGACGTGGTGGCCGAGAACTTCAAGCCTGGCACGATGGCCAAGTACGGCCTGGACTACGCCGCGTTGTCACAGGTCAACGAGCGCCTGATTTATGTCAGCCACAAGGGTTTTCTGCCCGGCCCCTACGAGCACCGGGTGGCGCTGGACGAGGTGGTGCAGATGATGGGCGGTCTGGCCTACATGACCGGGCGGCCGGGCGACCCGCTGCGTGCGGGCAGCAGCGTCAACGACATCATGGGTGGCATGTTTGGTGCCATGGGCGCCATGGCGGCGCTGCTTCAACGCGGCATCACCGGCAGGGGGCAAGAGGTGCAAAGCGCGCTGTTCGAGAACAACGTCTTTCTGGTGGGTCAGCACATGTTGCAGTACGCCATCACGGGCAAAGCGGCGGCGCCCATGCCCGAGCGTATCTCAGCCTGGGCGGTCTACGACGTGTTCACCGTTAAGAACGGCGAGCAAATTTTCCTGGCCGCCGTGAGCGACGCGCAGTGGGCCATCTTTTGCGACGTGCTGGGGTTTGCCGACCTGAAGGCCGACCCGCGTTATGGCAACAACAACGCGCGCGTGCAGGCCCGTGCCACGCTCATGCCGGTGCTGCGTGAGCGCCTAGCCAGCCACACGGCGGCCGAGCTGACGGCGATTTTTGAGCAGGCCGGCCTGCCGTTTGCCCCCATCCGCAGGCCCGAAGAGCTGTACGACGATGAGCATTTGCAAGCCACCGGCGGCCTGGCCGACATCGTGCTGCCCGATGGCGAGCGCGCCGGGCAGACCGCACAGACCACGCTGTTCCCCTTCACGCTGGACGGCCAGCGCCTGGGCGTGCGCCTGAACCCGCCGCGTCTGGGTGAACACACCAGCGCCTTGCTCAGTGACCTCGGTTTTGAGCCTGCGCAAATAGAATCCCTGCACCAGCAGGGCGCGGTGGCCTAAGCCCTTCGACCCTGAAAAACGCAGGCACCTCACCAAACATGAAACCAGCCTTTCAGCGCCTTCGCTCCACTCCATCTTGCTTTGCGTGCCGCCCATGACGCCCGAGGTACTCATCAGCGAAGTGGGGCCGCGCGATGGCTTGCAATCGGTCAAGGCCACCATGGCCACGGCGGACAAGCTGCGTTGGATTGATGCGCTGGTGGCCAGCGGTCTGCGCGAGATCGAGGTGTGCTCCTTTGTGCCGGCCCGGTTGCTGCCGCAAATGGCCGATGCCGCCGAGGTGGTGCGTCACGCTGTGCGCCACCCCGGCGTCACGGTCATGGCGCTGGTGCCCAATGTGCAGGGCGCCCGTGCAGCCTTGGCAGCGGGGGCGCACAAGCTCACCATTCCGGTGTCGGCCAGCGCGGCCCATTCGCTGGCCAATGTGCGCAAGACGCGCGAAGACATGCTCCAAGAGGTACGCGCCATTGCCCAGTTGCGGTCCGACACGGCGCCCGGCGTGCGTGTGGAGGCGGCCATTTCCACCGCCTTTGGCTGCACGCTGCAAGGCGCCGTGCCCGAAGACGAGGTGATTTGGCTGGCGCAAGCCTGCATAGAGGCCGGGGTCGACGAGGTGGGCCTGTCTGACACCACCGGCATGGCCAACCCGGCGCAGGTGCGCCGCCTGTTTCTTCAATTGCGTGCCGCCGTGGGTGCGCAGGCGGGCGCCGCCCACCTGCACAACACGCGTGGCCTGGGCCTGGCCAATTGCCTGGCCGCGTATGAGGTCGGCGTGCGCACTTTCGATGCCTCGCTCGCCGGTCTGGGCGGCTGCCCGTATGCGCCGGGCGCCTCCGGCAACGTGGTGACGGAAGACCTGGTCTTCATGTTCGAGGCCATGGGCGTGCGCACCGGCGTCAACCTGGAGCGACTGCTGGCCGCGCGCGAGCCGTTACGCGCGGGTTTGCCAGGCGAACTGCTTTACGGCATGACCGCCGAGGCCGGTTTACCCAAGGGCTGGACGCAGCCCGCCTGATGCCGCCATTTACATCGCGAGCGATAAGGGATTGGGCGTATTTCCTGCCGAATTCATTACTTATCTAGAGATAATCGGCCGCCATGGGCAAACTCAAACAACTTGAATCCTTTGTCTCGGTGGCCAGCCGAGGCAGCCTGACCGCGGCTGCCAAAGCCGAGGGCGTGGCGCCCGCCATCATGGGCCGCAGACTCGATGCGCTGGAGGAGCGCCTGGG
>JBIKZP010000066.1:0-8692 GCA_044354655.1 Rhodoferax sp.
TTGGCCGCCAGCGCCCGCAGCGCAATGCGTACCGTGGCCAGCAGGTTCATGCGCTGACCCCCTGCGCTTGTGGCGCAGCATCACGCGGCGGTTGCAGCACGTCTTGCACAATTTCACCATCGCGAAACAGCAGCTTGCGCCGGGCCCAGGTGGCAATGTCGTTCTCGTGCGTGACGATCACCACTGTCATGCCCTGCGCGTTGAGTTGCGTGAGCAGTTGCATGATGTCTTCACTGGTTTTGGTATCGAGCGCGCCAGTGGGCTCGTCGGCCAGAATCAGCTGCGGCTGGTTCACCAGCGCGCGGGCAATGGCTACGCGCTGCTGCTGCCCGCCCGACAACTCCGAGGGCGTGTGCGCACTGCGCTCGCCCAGACCCACCCGGTCCAGCGCGGCCTGTGCGCGCAGGCGCCGCTGGGCTGCACTGACCCCGGCATACAGCATGGGCAAGGCCACGTTCTCCAGCGCACTGGTGCGCGGCAACAGGTTGAACTGCTGAAACACAAAACCAATGCGCCGGTTGCGTATGGACGCAAGTTGGTCTTGCGCCATAGCGTCGACCGATTCACCGGCCAGGTGGTAATGCCCGCTCGTGGGCAAATCCAGACAACCCAAAATATTCATCAGGGTGGACTTGCCCGAACCCGAGGCGCCCATGATGGCGACAAACTCGCCTTCGGCAATGTCCAGCGACACGCCGCGCAGCGCGTGCACGGTCTGGTCACCCATGGTGTAGGTCTTGACGAGGTCGCGTGCCTCGATCAGCGCGTGTGGGGCAGCCATGCTGTTCAGAACGGCATGCGCGGACCGGACGGGCCACTGCTGCCAGGGCTACCCGTGCCCGGTGTGAGGGTGCCTGTGATCACAAGGGCGCCTTCCTTGAGCAGTTCGGCCTCAGGCGCATTGGGCGACAGCAGCAACTCGGTGCTGCTGCCGTCGGTAATGCCTAGACGCACGTTGTAGGCCACGGGTTTGCCGTCGGCACCGAGCAGGAAAATTCGCCCGCGGGTGGCTTGGCGCCCCGCACTTTGCGCCACCAACGCGGCGTACTTTATTTTTTGCTCGGGCGTGAGCAGGTCGCCAATGCGGGCGCGAATATCTGCCGTAATGCGCTCACGCGCCTTGGGCCGCTCTTCGGCGCTGAGATCGCGCAGGGTGGCAAATTTGGGCCGGGCCTCTTGGTAGATGGCATCCACTTTTTCCACCTGGGCAGGGGTCAGTGCCAGCTCGGTCACCAGGCGGTTGCGAAGCTCGGCCAAGGGGTTGCCGTTGGCGGCTGCAGGTGGCACAGAGGCTTGATTCGGTGCTTGGCCCGGCGCTTGACTATTGGCTGAAGGGTTGGCCGACTTAGCAGCGGCAACCGCAGGCGCAGCCTGCGCCAGCAGTTGCTGGTAGGTGGTGCGCTGGGCTGGCGTGAGCATGGCGTTGATGCTGGCCCGCATAGCGGTCATGAGCGTGTCTCGGGCGGCAGCGCGCTCGCCCTCGGGCAGGTCACGCAGGGCCATGAAGCGGGGGCGCAGTTCGGCGCTGATGGTGTCAAATTTTTGCTGCTGCTCGGGGCTGAGCTTGAGCTCGGTCACCAGACGTTCGCGCTGGGCCGCCATGCCACCCGCCATGCCACCCGCACCGCCAGTGGTTTGCGCCACCGCTTCACTCAACCAGGTCCAGCCGACAGAAGCCGCGGAGGCAGGCGCTACAGGGGCTGAGCTGCCAGCAGCAGGTTTGGCTGCCGCAGGTTCCACACCCGCAATCTTCACGCGCAGCGCGGCATTGGGCACCTTGAGCACGTTGTCGCGCACATCGGTAACCACGCGCACATTGGCGGTCATGCCGGGTAGCAGGCGGTCGCCCACATTGGAGAAGCCCACCACCGCCACATAGGTCACCACATTGGCAACCGTTTGCGCTGCCTTGCGCACCTGGCGCACCTCGCCTTCAAAGGTCTGGCCGGGAAAAGCGTCTACCGTGAAGGTGGCTTTTTGACCGGTCTTGATGCGCCCCACATCAGACTCGTCAATGCTGGCATCCACCTGCATATCCCGCAGGTTTTTGGCAATCACAAACAGCTCGGGCGCTTGCAGGCTGGCCGCTACCGTCTGGCCTTTTTCAATGGCGCGCTTGATCACAATGCCGTTCACCGGCGAGGTGATGCGGGTGCGGTCCAGGTCAATGCGCGCCTGCGCCAGCGCGGCCTCACGCTGGGCCACGTTGGCCTGCGCGCTTTTAATTTGCGCCTCGGTCACGCCGGCTTGTGCCTGCATTTGCTTGAGGGTTTCGGTGGCGGTGTTAACCAGCGCGCGGGCCTTGTCGCCCTCGCTTTGGGCGATGAACTGTTTCTCCACCAGGCTTTGCTTACGCTCCAGGTCACGCTGGGCTTCAATCAAATCGACCTGCGCGCGTGACACCGCCGCCCGGCTGGCCGAGGCATTGGCCTGCGCCGTCATGACAGCGGCGCGTGCGGCGTCCACATCGGCCTGGGCCGAGCGCACGCGGTATTCAAAGGTTTCGGGGTCAATCACCGCAAGGAGTTGCCCGGCCTTGACCTCGGCGTTGAAGTCCACCAACAGGTCCTTGATTTGGCCCGACACCTGCGTACCCACCGACACCTGCGTAACCGGGTTAACCGCGCCGCTGGCCGACACCGTGGCCTGCAAGCTGCCCCGCTCAATTTTGCCGGTGCGGTACTGCACGTCAGCCACCACCGTACGCTGCTGCCACCACCAAGCGCCAGCGCCCAATGCCGCCAGCACCACCACACCAACTAACCAGTTTTTCTTTTTCATGGCTTGCATTCTAGGAATCCTCGCCCTGGTTGGACAGCAGGTCTTGTAAAGATGCGGCAAAACAAAGGCTACCTTGGTGCATTTGGCCTCAAGGGTTTGACATTTCGCACCCACACAGGCGCCGTTCGTCGCAAATCAGCCGCTAACTAGGTGGTGTTCAGCACAATAACGTTCATAACAAAAAAGTTTTTTGCTTTCCTTTAAGGCTGTCACACCATGCAACTCACGCTCACAATCGCCGTCCACATGAGCTTGGCGCTGACCGCTGTCGCCATCGGCCCCCTGGTCCTTTGGGCCCGCCTGGGCGCCATCACCCGCCCCCAACTGCACCGCGCTCTGGGCTACGCCTGGGTCACCTGCATGCTGGGGGCGGCACTCACAGGCTTGTTCATCCGCGACTTCCGGCTGCCCAACCTTTGGGGCTACACGCCCATTCATTTGCTCATTCCGCTGACCCTGTTCAGCCTGTACCGGGCCTTCCGCTTTTTGGCAGCGGGCAACATCCCCGGACACCGCAAAACCATGCAATGGCTCTACTTCAATGCCTGCATCGTGGCGGGCGGCTTCACGCTGCTGCCTGGGCGCTATCTGGGCGACTTGGTGTGGCGTCAAAGCCTTGGCTGGCTGTGAAAGGGACAAACATGCACGCTCTCCAACACATCCCCTTGTGGGTTCTCGGCCTGTTCATCACCTTGGTCGCGCTGGGTTGGCTCCAAACCCGTACCCGGCAAGTGAGCAAACCACAACTGCTGGGCGTCAAAATCGCGCTGACCGTTGTGACCCTGATCAGCGTGGTGCAACTTTGGTGGCCCACGCCTTGGTTGGCCATCGCCCTGAGCAGTTGGGCACTCACAGGGCTGTTGGTGTCTTGGGCCTTAGGCCAAAGCACCGCCCCCGCTGGTGCCAGCTTCAACCCCGCCACCCAGCGCTTCACCTTGCCCGGCAGTTGGTTGCCACTGGCTTTGTTCATGGCCATCTTTGCCTGCAAATTTGTCGTGGGTACGCTGAACGCCATCGCGCCAGAAACCCTGCGCGGCGTACAAGCGGTCATCGGCATCAGCGCCTTGTATGGGCTGTTGTCTGGCATCGTGATCGCTCGGGTTTGGCGTTTGTTGAAACTTCAATGAAAGAAACCACATGAACACCCTTCTCAAAACTTTGACTCGCCTGGCTTTCGCTTTCACCGTGTTGGCAACCAGCGCCAGCCACGCACAGATCAACGCCGTGGGCATGCGACAGATTCAATCGAACGGCATGCCCATCACCTTGGTCTACCCCACTGCGGCAGGGGCTCAAGCCGTCACTTTCGGCGCATTCACCGTCCAGATCGCCAGCAATGCCGCTCCTTTGCCTGCCACTTCAACGGCAGCATCGGGCAAACGGGCGCTCATCGTCTTGTCACACGGCACCGCAGGCAGCGCCCTGCCTGAGCACACGCTGGCCGCCACGCTGGCCCGCGCCGGTTTTGTGGTGGCGCAGCCCGAACACCGGGGCGACAACTGGCAAGACTTCAGCCGAGCCGGACCCGAAAGCTGGAAAACCCGTCCGCAAGACGTACGCGAGACCATCGACGCCGTGGCGCGTGACCCCGAGCTGGCACCGCTGGTAGACACCCGCCGCGTGGGCGTGCACGGCATGTCGGCAGGCGGTGTGACCGGCCTGGTGCTGGCCGGGGCACAGTGGCGCATGTTGAATTTGATCCAGCACTGTGCGCAGCATATTGAAGAGGACATTGGTTTTTGCCTGAACGGCTTGGCCGGAAAAACATGGTCACAACTGCTGCGCAAAACGCAGTTCTTCATGGCACGGGTATTGAAGGAAAGCAACGCCCCTGACAACTTGAAAGTGGTGCACGGTGGCAAAAGCAGTGCCCAGGCAACAGGCCAAAGCCATGACCCCCGCCCTGACCCACGCATTGCCGCCGTCAGTCTGTCCGTGCCCATCGGGGCCATCTTCACCCCCGAAAGCCTGGAACGCATCCGCATTCCCGTGGCCTTGAGCACAGCGGGCGATGACGGTGTGCTGCTGCCCCGTTTTCACAGCCAGCATGTGCTGAAACATTGCACCCACTGCACCACCCTGTCGGACCACCCACAAGCGGGACACTTCGACTGGCTCTCACCCTGGCCTGCCAGCATCGCCCAAACCGTGGCCGCCACCCAAATGCGCGGCGGCCTGCCCAACCCCGCCTTCATGGAGGCCGACCGCCAAAAAGCATTTGACCAGATCGCGGTATTCTTCAAACAAAAGCTCTAACCCCAAACTCCATGGCCACCTTCAAAAAAAACTTGAACCAGCCAGTCACCCTTGCGCAACGGATCACACCATCAAGGCCATGGTTGGCCGGATTTTTCTTTGCCATGTCATTGACTGCTCAGGCGGGCATGGGGATCGTGGAGCGGGCCGGGGAATCTGGAAACGTCCCGATGACGGTGTTTTATCCGACCGAACAAGCCGAGCAAATCCACAAAAAAGGACCATTTGAATTTTCACTCGCACCTAACGCAGCAGCCTCTTCTGGTCAACATCCGCTGGTGGTCATCTCGCACGGATCGGGTGGCTCCCCTTGGGTGCATGTCGATCTGGCACGAACTTTGGTGGAAAACGGTTTTGTAGTCGTCATGCCTGAACATCGGGGGGACAACCACAAAGACTTCAGCGACCCTGGCCCCAACAGCTGGAAACTGCGGCCCTCAGGGGTATCTCAAGCCATCAACCAAATGGCGCAGGACCCCTTGCTGGGGCCCATCACATCCACTGAAAAGGTTGGAATGTACGGGGGCTCGGCAGGTGGCCACACAGCGCTGACACTGGCCGGGGGTCAATGGTCCCCAGCGCGGTTTCGCGACCACTGCGAAGCGCACATCGCCGAAGATTTTTCTTCCTGCGTGGGCTTCATCACGCGTCTGCGCGGCAGCTGGCTGGACGGTGTCAAAAAACAAGTTGCCCTCGCTGTGATCCGTTACCGCTTCAGCGACACCACCACCCACAGCCACCAAGACCCTCGCATCCGCGCCATCATCGCCGCCGTGCCTTTTGCTGCCGACTTTGACCTGTCCACACTGGTCACGCCCGCTGTGCCTTTGGGCCTCATCCTGGCCCGGCAGGACATTAACCAAATCCCTCACTTCCATGGACTGGCGGTGCAGCGCGTCTGCACAACTTGCACCACGGTGGCCGATCTGCCGCAGGCCGGTCATGGCGTCATGCTCTCGCCATTGCCGCCCTTGGGTGCCACCAACAGCATTGCTTTTCAATTGTTGAGCGATCCGCCAGGTTTCGAACGCAAACAACTGCCTGCGCTGCATCAAAAAGTGGCTGACTTCTTCAAACAACACCTCACCCGGCCTTGAGGCTAAGCTTTTACGAGCACCGACCAATGAGCACCTACAGCCTCCTCGCCTGGTTGCCCGCCGATCATCGCAAACCCTTGCTGCTGCGCCTGCTGACTGTTTGGTGCATCGCCTTGCTCATTGCCTTGGGCAATTGGGCTGCACACGAAGAAACACACCAAACCTTTGACAAGGCACTGGTCTATGCCTACGCCATCTCGACCTTCATTTGGCTGTTCACCGATGTCTCGCGCTTTGTTTTCAAGCGGCTGCTGCATGTTCAAGCTCCCCATTACTGGCCGCCCACCCTGCGCGCCACTCTCATGCTGCTGGTGGGCATTCCGTTGGGCTATGTGCTGGGCACACTGGTCGGTGATTCGTATGCGGGCTGGTCCACCTGGGATTTGCGGCACTTCAACCCTGGACGATTCAAGGGCATGTTGGTCTCTTCCATCGCCATCAGCGCCGCCTTCGTCGCCTATTTCTACCAACGCGGCAAAGCCGAATCGCTGGCCAGCCAGGTCACACAATCGCAGCTCATGCTTCTGCAGTCGCAACTGGAGCCGCACATGCTGTTCAACACCCTGGCCAATCTGCGGGCCCTCATTGCCGCCGACCCGCTGCGCGCACAAACCATGCTGGACCACCTGATTGCCTACTTGCGCGCCACATTGAGCGCGTCGCGTCAGACTCTGCACCCCTTGCACCAGGAGTTTGAGCGCCTGCGCGACTACCTTGAAATCATGGCCGTACGCATGGGGCCGCGCTTGTCCTACACGCTGGACTTGCCCGAAGCCTTGGCCCAAGACACAGTGCCCACCCTGCTCTTGCAACCGCTGGTTGAAAACGCCCTGTTGCACGGGTTGGAGCCCTCGGTAGAAGGCGGCAGCCTGCAGATCAGCGCCAGCCGCATCGGGCAAGAACTGGTGTTGGAGGTGACTGACACCGGATGCGGTCTGGCCGATGACAGACTGCTTACCAGCCCCCATTCCAGCGCAGGCGGTTTTGGCTTGGCCCAGGTGCGCGAACGGCTGCTGAGCCACTATGGCCCGCTGGCTACGCTTGATCTTCAAGCCCGGCAGCCCGCAGGCACGCGGGCTCGCATCATGCTGCCCTTGAATGATCGGGCCCAGCCATGACGCCCCTCTCCACTGCGCCAGTAACTGCACTGATCGCCGAGGACGAGCCGCTGCTGGCTGCCGCTTTGCAAGCCGAGCTGGCTTTGGCCTGGCCGGAGCTGAACGTCGTGGCGGTCGTTGGCAACGGCACTGCGGCGGTGGCGCAGGCCATGCAACTGCAGCCCGATGTCTTGTTTTTTGATATTCGCATGCCCGGCCTGAACGGACTGGACGCGGCCACGGAACTGGCCGACCAATGGCCGGTGCCGGCGCAAGGGTCAAAGGCGTTTCCGGCGCTGGTGTTTGTTACAGCTTACGAACAATACGCCGTGCAGGCTTTTGAGGCCCAGGCCATGGACTATGTGCTCAAGCCGGTGCAGCCGGCCAGGCTGGAAAAAACGGTGCGTAAGCTCCAGCAGACGCTGGCCAACCGGGTGCCGTCCCCTGAGTATTTTGAAGCTACCCTGAGCCAGCTGCGCAGCCTGCTGCAAGCCACGCCAGCAGTACCGGCCCCTGCCGAGTGGCTCAAGATGATGGCGGTGAGCGTGGGCCAGCAAACGCGAATGCTGGCCATGTCAGACATCGTCTACTTTGAAGCGGCGGACAAATACGTGCGCGTGCTCAGCGCCAGCCACGAATACCTGATTCGCACGCCCATCAAAGAACTCTTGCCGCAACTCGATCCTCAAACCTTTTGGCAAATTCACCGAGGTACTGTGGTGAATGCGGCGTGTGTGGACAGCGTCAGCCGCGACGAGCTGGGGAAACTCTCCCTCAGTTTGCGCGGCCGGACTGAACGCTTAAAGGTCAGCCGACTTTATGCCCACCGCTTCAAGGCTCTTTAAGTTGCAGGTAGGGTGTCCGGTCGGCCTGGCCATTCGTGGGATGATGCGGATGTCACTCATGCAACCACGCCTCTAACCGAGATGAACCCAAACGCTGATCTACTGACCATTCCCCTGTTTCCACTGGGCAGCGTGCTATGCCCGGGCGGCTCTTTGCCCTTGCGCATTTTTGAGGTGCGCTATCTGGACATGGTCGGCAAGTGCCACAAGGCCGGCACCCCGTTTGGCATTGTGGCGCTGACCCAGGGCCATGAGGTGCGCAAACCCGGGCAAGGGCCTGGTGGTGATGGCTTTGCCAATGAGGCCTTCAACGCCGTGGGTACGCTGGTGGAGATCGTCGACTTTGCGGCGCCGCAACCTGGCCTGCTTGAAATTCGTTGCAGCGGCACGCAGCGTTTTCGCATGAAGAGCTTTGAGCAACTCAAGCACGGCCTGTGGACGGCTCAGGTGGAGATGATGGCCCCAGACCTGGCGGTGAAAATCCCTGCCGACCTGCAACCCGCCGCCCAACTGCTGCAAAACCTGATCGACACCCTGCAAACCCGCGACGTGCCCCACCCCGAAATGCCGTTTGAGCCGCCCTACCACTTGGACGACTGCGGATGGGTAGCCAACC
>JBIKZP010000445.1:0-2839 GCA_044354655.1 Rhodoferax sp.
GCTCCTGGCTGGTGCCCGCCGATGCGCTGGCTCAGGGCGACTGGGCAAAAATGACCCAACTGGCCAAAGACACGGCAGCCTTGCGTCGCTAGGGCGCTGCGCTTTTCAGCCTACAAATCCTTCACCAGCCGCAAGGCGTCATAAATAGCGGCGTGCGTATTGCGCGCGGCCACCGCGTCGCCTATGCGAAAGAGTTGGTAGCTGCCACTGGGGTTGCTGGCTACTGCTTGGGCTTGCCCACCAATCAGGTCGCTGTAGTTGACCTCGCCCTGGTTGCTGGAATCGGCTTTGAGCTCAAAGTACAGGTCGTCCAGCGGCAGCGTACCGTGGTTGACCACTACCTGGTCCACCACGCGCTCTTTGCGCACCCCGCCGTAGTCGCTGCCCACCACGGCCAGCAACTTGCCAGTTTGGCTGGGGTGGCGCTGGACCGACTCCAGCCGGTAGGTCACGGTAAACGTCACATCCAATTTCTGCAGACTGCGCATGTACGGCACCAAGTTCATGGCCATCACTTCGGGCGCAAAGGTGCGGTCGGGCGTCATCACCTCGAGCTGGGCGCCGCTTTGGGCAATCACGTCGGCCGCTTGCAGTGCCGAGTGGTCACCAGCGTCGTCAAACAGCAGCACCTGCCGGCCTGGCTTCACGTCGCCGCTCAGAATGTCCCAGGCCGACACCACCAGTTCGTTACCCGTTTTCAACACCTCGGTGTGCGCCAAGCCACCGGTGGCGATGATGACCACGTCGGCCTGCTCGGCCAGCACGGTGGCTGCATCGGCCAGGGTGTTGAAACGAAAGTGAACGCCTTGCTCTTCGCAGCGCGCCATGCGCCAGTCGATGATGCTGAGCATCTCTTTGCGCCGTGGGCTCAAGGCGGTCAGGCGCACCTGGCCGCCGGGTTTGGACGCGGCTTCAAAAACAGTCACCTGGTGACCGCGCTCGGAGGCCACACGCGCTGCCTCCAGTCCGGCTGGGCCAGCGCCCACCACCACGATTTTTCGCGGGGTGGCGGCCCGGTCCAGCACGTGTGGCATGGTCAGCTCGCGCCCGGTGGCGGGGTTGTGAATGCAATACGCTTCGCCACCGGCGTAAATACGGTCCAGGCAGAAGTTGCCGCCTACGCAGGGGCGAATGGTGTCTTCGCGGCCAATCATGATTTTGCGCACGATGTGCGGGTCGGCCATGTGGGCGCGCGTCATGCCCACCATGTCGAGCTTGCCTGATTCGATGGCAAAGCGCGCGGTGTTCACGTCCTGAATCTTGGCGGCATGAAAGATCGGAATGTCCACGTGCGCGCGCAGGCTGCCGGCAAAGTCCAGGTGCGGCGCGCTGCGCATGCCTTGCACTGGAATCACGTCGGTCAGGCCGGC
Source organism: Rhodoferax sp. (assembly GCA_044354655.1). Classification (GTDB taxonomy): domain Bacteria; phylum Pseudomonadota; class Gammaproteobacteria; order Burkholderiales; family Burkholderiaceae_C; genus Rhodoferax. The sequence goes on from JBIKZP010000445.1 coordinate 1,371, forward strand.
ATCGGTGTCAATGTGGCCGCGAATGATGTTCAAAAAATCCACCATGCCCGACTTGGCCAGGTAGCGCGCAATGCCCAGACCTTCGTCTTGTGTGAGGCCGCCGGGGCGCACCTCGTCAGCTACGCCGCGCACGCCCAGAATAAAGTCTGGCCCCACGCGCGCGCGAATGGCCTGAATCACCTCCAGCGTGAAGCGCACGCGGTTTTCTAGCGGGCCGCCATAAGGCGCTGCCAGGGTGTTGGTGGCGGGCGACCAAAACTGGTCCATCAGGTGGCCGTAGGCTTCCAGCTCCAAGCCGTCCACACCCGCGGCGTGCATGCGTTCGGCGGCATCGGCGTAGTCTTTGATGATGCGCTCAATGTCCCAGTCTTCCATCTTTTTGGGGAAGGCGCGGTGTGAGGCCTCGCGTTCGTGCGAGGGCGATACCACCGGCAGCCAGTCGGCCTTGGACCAACTGGTGCGCCGCCCCAGGTGGGTGAGCTGAATCATCACCGCCGCGCCATGTTCATGGCAGGCGTCGGTCAGGTCTTTCATCCACGGCACCACCTCGTCCCTGTAGGCCAGGATGTTGTTGAACACTGGCGGGCTGTCGCGCGACACGGCTGCCGACCCCGCTGTCATGGTCAGCGCAATGCCGGCTTTGGCGCGCTCCACGTGGTAGGCGCGGTACTTGGCTTTGGGCATGCCGTCCTCCGGGTAAGCCGGCTCATGCGAGGTGGTCATGATGCGGTTTTTTAACCGCAGGTGCTTGAGTTGAAAGGGCTGCAGCAGGGGGTCGTTGGCAAGGGACATGGCGGGCTTTCTGTTGTTCAATACCACTGGTCGCTCATAGAGGCTTTTTTGCGGTCCACAAAATCCCGAATGGTTTCGTCCACCGCCTCATCCATGGGTGGGGGCGTGTAGTCGGCCAGGGATTGCTTCCAGCGCTTGTTGGCACGGGTGGCGCTGTCGGTTTCGCCGGCTTCGGTCCAGGTCTCGAAAGGCGTGTCGTCAGAAATGCTGGAGTCGTAAAACGCCGTGGTGTAGTTGGCCATGGTGTGGGCGCTGCCCAGGTAATGGCCGCCGGGCGTGACGGACTGGAAGGCGCTCATCGCCAGGGTGTTGTCGTCCACCGTTACGCCGCCTAGGTAGCTGTGCAGGGCGCCGCAGAAGTCGGCATCCATCATGAACTTCTCGTAGCTCATGGACAACAAGCCATCCAAAAATCCCGCCGAGTGCAGGATGAAGTTGGCGCCGCAGTGGATGGCCGAGAGCATGGACATCACGCTTTCCTGCATGGCCTGGCCGTCGGGCAGTTTGGAAGTGGTGAACGAGCCGGCGCAGCGCAGCGGCAGGTTCAGGCGCCGGGCCAACTGGCCAATCACCATGGAGCCAATGGCGGGCTCGGGCGTGCCAAAGGTGGGTGAGCCCGAGCGCAGCGACATGCTGGAGAGGAAGTTGCCGTAAATCACCGGCGCGCCGGGACGCTC
>JBIKZP010000067.1:0-8652 GCA_044354655.1 Rhodoferax sp.
GCGCAAGCGCGCCAGTATTTTCCAGAAACGCTGCTGCTGGCGCGTGAGGTTGTCAGCTGGGGGGCCACGAAAGCGGTTCTGACTGAGCCCAATTTGCACCGAGCCCACACCATGACAGAGGCCTGGGATGAGTTGGCCGACAGTTGTGAACTCGATGCGCAGGCCTTGCAGCAGGTCATGTCATGACGGATCTGCTTTTGCAGGCGCACCAACTGCTGTGGGCACCTTTTGCAGAATTCGCTTTCATGCGCCGCGCTCTGGTGGCCACGTTGGCCCTTTCGCTGAGTGCTGCCCCACTGGGGGTTTTTCTAACGCTAAGGCGCATGAGCCTCTTGGGGGATGCCTTGAGCCATGCGGTACTGCCGGGGGTGGCCATTGGCTTCATGGGCTGGGGTTTATCGCTCACAGCCATGGCGATGGGCGGCGTGCTCTCTGGCATGACAGTGGCTGCGCTGGCGGGCTGGATCAGTCAATCTACCCGCCTCAAGGAAGATGCCAGTCTGGCCGCCCTGTACCTGCTGGCACTGTCGCTTGGGGTCTTGCTGGTATCCAGCGGGGGCAGTCAACTCGATCTGCTGCACTTGTTATTTGGCAGTGCGCTGGGCGTCAATAGCCAGGGTTTGCTGATGGTTGCCGGGGTGAGCAGTGTCACCGTGCTGGCTTTGGCGGCCATGTACCGTGGTCTGGTGCTGGAGAGTTTTGATGGGGTCTTCTTGAATGCCGCCTCTTCAAGAGGTGCACGCGCTTGGGTCTGGCATCAGGTTTTTTTGATGCTGGTCGTGATCAACCTGGTGGCCGGCTTTCAGACCTTAGGCACCCTGATGGCGGTCGGATTAATGATGTTACCGGCCGTGTCTGCGCGCTTGTGGCATGCCAACCTTGGCGCGCAGTTGCTCAATGCCAGTGCGCAGTCAGCGACTGCAGCCTATTTGGGACTGCTACTTTCTTACCACTTGGATACGCCCTCTGGCCCCACCATCATTTGTTGCGCGGGCGGCCTGTACCTGTTGTCGCTGCTGCTGGCCCCAGGCGGCTGGCTACCCAACATCTGGCCCCGAACGCACCGCTTGGCCTAAGTGCGTGCGGCTTGATTTTTTTTTCACATCAGCGCCAATTTCGGCTCCCACTCTTCGTTAACCAGGATGTTTCATGCACCAACTCTCCCAGAAATTATTCACCGCCTTGACTCTATTCGCGCTCTCCACCTTTGGCCTGTTGTCATCAACTGCTCATGCCCAAGACAAGCTTCATGTCACGACCACTTTCAGCCTTCTGGGTGACCTGGTGCGTGTAGTGGGAGGTGAGCGGTTGGTCGTCAGCACACTGGTGGGAGCGGACCAGGATGCGCATATGTTTGAGCCTCGTCCGGCAGATGCCAAAACCATCTTGAAGAGCCAACTCCTGGTAACCAATGGCCTGGGCTTTGAGCCATGGGCCGTCAAACTGGCCCAATCAGCCGGCTACAAGGGTGAAATTTTGGTGGCCTCCAAGGGTGTGAAAGCAAGGCACATGGCTGCTGATAAAGCGCATGGTAGCCACGCGCATGAAACGCTTGACCCACATGCCTGGCAAAACCCGCTGAATGTGGTTTTTTATGTGCGCAACATTGCTGCCGCATTGGGTAAATTAGACGCCAGCGGCGCGGCCCTTTACACAAGCAATGCCGAGGCCTATGTCAAAGAATTGCAAGCTCTGGACGCTTGGACCCAACAACAGTTAGCCGTCATTGCGCCTTCCAAGCGCAAGGTCATTACTTCGCACGATGCCTTTGGCTATTTCGCTGCACAGTACCAGGTCAAGTTTCTGGCACCTCAGGGTATCAACACAGACACAGAACCCAGCGCCAAACAGGTCGCGCAACTCATCAGGCAAATTCAACGCGAAAAAATTCGTGCCGTTTTTGTTGAGAATATGAGTAACCCACAACTGCTGACGCAGCTCAGCAAAGACACCGGCGTGAAGGTAGGGGCCAGTCTGTACTCGGATGCCTTGTCGGGTGCCAATCAGCCAGCCGACACTTATTTACACATGATGAAACACAATGTGACGCATCTGGTGGCTGGTATGAATCTCAATTAATTTGATTCGAATCGAAGCGAATCAAAAATATCGAAAAAACGCCGCCCGCACATTAGCTGGCTTGCTTGCTCAAGCGCGCAAAAGTTTTACGAAACTTGGCGACCTTGGGGCCGGCCACGGCGACGCAATAGCCCTGGTTGGGGTTGTTGGCAAAGAAGTCCTGGTGGTAGTCCTCGGCCTTAACGTAGTTGTTTAGAGCGACAACTTCGGTCACGATGGGATGGTTAAAGATCTCCTGCGCCGTAACATCCTGAATGAAAGCGTTGGCAGTGGCTTGATGTTCTGGCGTACTGAAGTAAATGCCGCTGCGGTACTGGGTGCCGGCGTCTGCACCTTGGCGGTTCAGGCTGGTGGGGTCGTGAATGACAAAGAAGATCTCCAGAATCTCGCGCAAGCTGATCTCGGCGGGGTCAAACACCAGTTTGACCACCTCGTTGTGACCGGTGCGGCCGGTACAAACCTGCTCGTAGGTGACGTGCTCGGTCAACCCGTTGCAATAGCCACTTTCCACGTCCTCCACACCTTTGACATCGACAAACACCGACTCGGTGCACCAAAAGCAGCCACCGCCCAGGGTAATGGTTTCAAGCTTGTTCAAGATAGTCTCTTTCCATGGCCATGTGCGCCGGCCCCCTTGGCCGTCGCGGTTGCCAATACTAACGACTCCCACCAGCGCCTTGCAGGTCATGGCCCTCAACCCCAGGCTTGTGCATGGACTTTACGGCTAAGCCCTTGGGCAGAGCCGCCCAAAATTTACACAACTTCACAGGGCTTTTGCAGGGTATTAATGACACCTTTGTGCGGCCAAAGTTACACTAATAACCAATCAGTCATTTATTTCATGGTTTTCTCCAAACTTCTTTGTAACGCCCAAGACGGGCTCCAAGCCAAGCGCGAACGGCGCAAGGAAGCACGCCCGGGCGAGTTGCTGGACGCGGCGCTGACACTGTTTGTAGACAAGGGCTTTGCGGCCACGCGGGTAGAAGAAGTGGCCAAACTGGCAGGCGTTTCCAAGGGCACGCTGTTTCTTTACTTCAGCAGCAAGGAAGAGTTGTTCAAGGCGGTGGTGCGGGCCAATATCACGGGCCGTTTTCCCCAGTGGAACGAAGAACTAGAGAACTTTGAAGGCAGTACGGCCGAGATGCTGCGCTACGCCCTCACCAACTGGTGGCAACGCTTGGGCTCGACCCAGGCCTCCGGCATCATCAAGTTAATGATGAGCGAGGCCCACAACTTTCCCGACCTGGCGACCTTTTACCAAAAAGAAGTGATGCAGCCCGGCAACCAGTTGATACAGCGCATCTTGCAACGCGGCATGGACCGCGGTGAATTTCGGGCCATCAACATGAAATACGGCGTCTACATTGTGCTGACGCCCATGCTTTTTTTGGCCATGTGGAAACATTCCATGGGTGCGTACAGCCCGGAGAGCACCCGACTGGTGCCCGAGGAATACCTGGCCACCCAGATTGACATCATTTTGCGGGGGCTTTGCCTAGGCGATGCCCCCACCCCTCTTTCGTCTACCTAATTACTTTTTCTGATCGCTGCGACTATGAAACCTTGGTTGAAATGGCTTATCTCCTTACTGATTCTTGCCCTGCTGGCTGCGGGTGGACTGCGCGTCTGGAACGCACGCAAAGCGCAAAAAATAGCGCTTGATGCCCAAACAGCGGCCCAAAAAATACAGGCGGTGGTGGCGCTGGCCGACTCGGATGTGGTGAAGGTACAGAGTCTGGACATGGCGCAGAGCCTGTCCGTCTCCGGCCCGCTCAAGGCGGTTACCTCGGCATTCATAAAAGCCCGTGTGGCGGGTGAGTTGCAAGACCTGATTGCGCGCGAGGGAGACTTTGTCAAAACCGGCCAGGTCATTGCCCGCATAGACGCCACTGAATCCAAAGCCCGTGTGCGCCAGGCGCAGCAGCAAGCCGAGTCTGCCAAGGCGCAGGTGGATATTGCCAAGCGCAGTTTTGACAACAACCGCTCGCTGGTAGACCAGGGCTTTATTTCCAAAACGGCGCTGGAGTCGTCCTCCTCATCGCTGGCGGCGGCTGAAGCCAACTACCGTGCGGCCCAAGCCGGGGCAGAGCTGTCGGTCAAGTCGCTGGACGATACGGTCTTGCGCAGCCCGATTGCGGGCCAGATAGCCCAACGCCTGGCCCAACCCGGCGAGCGCGTGGCCATTGACACCCGCATTGTGGAAGTGGTGGACCTGAGCCGCCTAGAGCTGGAGGCCAGCTTGAGCGCCGCCGAATCACTGGCCGTGAAGACCGGGCAAGTGGCCAGCCTGTCCATGGAAGGCAGCACCCAAACAATCTCGGCCCGGGTGGTGCGGATGAACCCCAGCACGGTGGCAGGCAGCCGCGCGGTGTTGGTGTATCTGGCAGTAGATGCCAGTGTGCCCTTGCGTCAGGGCATGTTTGTGCAAGGCAAGCTTCGCACCGGCAACACGCGCACACTGGCCTTGCCTATCAGTGCCGTTCGCACCGACAAACCACAACCGTATGTGCAGGCCATTCAGCAGAACTTGGTGGTGCACCTGCCCGTTGTGCTGGGACTGCGCGGTGAGGCCAACGGCCAAACCCTGGTGTCAGTGCAAGGTGTGCCAGAAAACACACTGGTGCTCGGTGGCAGCACCGGTAGCCTGGCAGCCGGTACGCCCGTTACTTTGACCCCGACGAAATAAGGCGGCACCCCATGTGGTTTACCCAAGTCAGCCTTAAAAACCCGGTTTTTGCCACCATGGTCATGATGGCCCTGGTGGTGCTGGGTCTGTTTTCCCTGCAGCGTTTGCAGGTTGACCAGTTCCCCAACATCGACTTTCCCGTGGTGGTGGTGATTGCCGACTACCCCGGCGCGGCGCCCGAGATTGTGGAGAGTGAAGTTTCCAAAAAAATTGAAGAGAGCGTCAACTCGATTGCTGGCATCAACGCCCTGACCTCGCGCAGCTACGAAGGCCAGTCGGTGGTGGTGATTGAATTTGGTTTGCACGTTGACGGACGCAAAGCCGCTGACGATGTGCGTGAAAAAGTAGCCGCCGTGCGCGCCACTCTGCGCACCGAGGTGAAAGAGCCCCGCGTGTTGCGTTTTGACCCGTCCGGGCGCGCCATTTGGTCTGTCGCGGTGTTGCCCGACAAGGCCAGTCAGGGGGAACCCTTGAGTGAGGTGGCACTGACCAACTGGGCAGAACAAACACTCAAAAAGCGTTTGGAAAATGTGCGCGGCGTGGGTTCGGTCACCGTGGTGGGCGGTACCAAGCGCGAGATCAATATTTACCTGAACCCGCGTGCGATGGAGTCCTTTGGCATCACCCCGGACCAGGTGGTGGCCGCCGTGCGCAATGAGAACCAGGACCTGCCGGTGGGTGCCATTCGCTCGGCCGAGCAGGAGCGCGTGATTCAGATTCAGGCCCGCATGGACCGGCCAGAAGATTTTGGCCGCATCATCGTGGCGCGCAAAAATGGTGCGCCAGTCCGCGTTGAGCAAGTGGCCCGCGTGGCCGACGGGGCGCAGGAAATTGACACCCTGGCGCTCTATAACGGCGAGCGTACGCTGCTGATCAACGTACAAAAAACCCAGGACGACAACACCATCGCCGTGGTCGACGGGCTGCAAAAAACCCTGGCCGAGATGCAAAAACAATTGCCGCCAGGTGTGCGTTTGGAGCAGATCACCGACGGCTCACGTCAAATCCGGGTTTCTGTGGCCAACGTGCGCAGCACCTTGATTGAAGGTGCGCTGCTGACGGTGCTGATCGTGTTTCTTTTTCTGAACTCCTGGCGCTCCACCGTGATCACGGGCCTGACGCTGCCAATTGCCCTGATTGGCACGTTTTTCTTCATGAACATGCTGGGCTTCACCATCAACATGATCACCATGATGGCGCTGAGCCTGTGCGTGGGCTTGCTGATTGATGACGCGATTGTGGTGCGCGAGAACATCGTGCGCCATGTGCAAATGGGCAAGTCGATCTTCCAGGCCTCACTGGACGGCACACAGGAAATCGGCATGGCCGTGCTGGCCACCACGATGTCTATCGTGGCGGTGTTTTTGCCCATTGGTTTCATGGGCGGCATCATCGGCAAGTTTTTCCATGAATTCGGCCTGACCATTGTGGTGGCCGTGTTGATCTCAATGTTTGTCAGCTTCACCCTGGACCCCATGCTGTCGAGCATCTGGCACGACCCCAGCATAGAGCACCATGGCCGCGATGGCGCGCACGCCAAGCCCAAAACCTGGTACGACCGAACCATCGGGCGTGTCACGGGCTGGTTTGACCGGGCCACCGAATCCTTGGCCGACACCTACCAAGGCATCTTGCGCTGGTCACTGGGCCACTCGTTGGTCACCGTGTTGCTGGCCTTGGGTATTTTCATCGGCAGCGTGTTCATGGTGCCCCTGCTGGGCACCGAGTTTGTGCCCAAGTCGGACTTCTCGGAGACCTCGCTGACCTTCTACACCCCGGTGGGTTCCTCGCTGGAAGTGACCGAGGCGAAGGCGCGGCAGGTTGAAGGCATCGTGCGTGAGTTCCCTGAAGTGCGCTACACCCTCTCCACCATCAACACCGGCAACGCCCAGGGCAAGATGTACGCCAGCCTCTACATTCGCCTGGTAGACCGCAAGGCCCGCAAACTGACGGTGGACGACATGTCCATCAAGCTGCGGGAACGCCTGCGCCAGGTGCCGGGCATCACAGTTACCCACGTGGGTTTGCTGGATTCAGTGGGCGGGCAAAAGCAGATTTCATTCTCGATCAAAGGCACTGACACAGCAGAACTGGAACGCCTGACGCGACTGGCACTCGACAAACTGCGTGTCATTCCCGGACTGGTGGACCTGGACTCGAGCGTGAAGCCTGACAAACCGACGCTGGAGGTTGAAATCAAACGCGATGTGGCGTCAGACCTGGGTCTCAATGTGTCACAAATTGGCGCGAGCCTGCGCACGCTGGTGGCCGGGCAAACCGTGGGCAACTGGCGCGCGCCAGACGACCAGACGTATGACGTCAACGTGCGCCTGGCGCCGCAATCTCGCACCCGGCCGCAAGACCTGGACCTGATGCCCTTTACCGTAGGCAGCCAGGCCGACGGTAGCGCGCGCGTCGTGCGCCTGAACCAGGTGGCACAGGTGAAGGAATCCACCGGCCCGAACCAGATCAACCGGCGCGACCTGATGCGCGAGGTGTCTATCAGCGCCAATGTGTCGGGGCGCTCCACCGGCGAGGTGTCCAAGGACATCACCGCCGTCATGAACAGCCTGGCCATGCCCCAGGGCTACAGCTACAAGTTCAGCGGCTCCACCAAAGACATGGCCGAAGCCTTTGGCTACGCCATCTCGGCACTGGTGCTGGCCATTGTGTTCATTTACATGATTCTGGCGAGCCAGTTCAAGAGCTTCTTGCAACCGCTGGCGCTGATGACCGCCCTGCCCCTCACACTCATTGGTGTGGTGCTGGCGCTCATGATGTTTAACTCGGCGCTCTCCATGTTCTCGGTCATTGGCATCGTCATGCTGATGGGACTGGTTACCAAAAATGCCATCCTGCTGGTGGACTTTGCCATTCGGGCCCGTGAGCCCGTGCAGCACGCCGACGGCACCATAACCCCCGGTATGGATCGCAAGGAGGCGTTGCTGATGGCAGCCAAGGTGCGACTGCGTCCAATTTTGATGACCACGTTGGCCATGATTTTCGGCATGATTCCTCTGGCCTTTGCGCTGACCGAAGGCTCGGAAATGCGCGCGCCCATGGGGCAAGCGGTCATCGGTGGCGTCATCACTTCCTCGTTGCTGACGTTGGTGGTAGTACCCGTGGTGTACTGCTACATGGATGATCTGGCGCAATGGCTTGGCCGCGTTTGGAATAGCAAACCGGCTTCAGCCGGGTAAAATTCAAGGAATAGGCTAACATACCCCCTGGAGTAAAAAAATGAACATTGAACAAGCCCGCTTCAACATGATCGAACAGCAAATCCGTCCCTGGGATGTGATGGATGCTGACGTGCTGCACCTGCTGTCGGTGGTCAAGCGCGAAGATTTTGTGCCACTGGCCTACCGTGCGCTGTCATTTGCTGACATGGAAATTCCGCTGGGCCAAGGCCAGTTCATGCTCTCGCCCAAGGTAGAAGCCCGCTTGTTGCAAGATGCAGCGGTGCAAAAACATGAAAAAGTGCTCGAAATTGGCACCGGTTCAGGCTTCATGGCCTCTTTGCTGGCACACCGCGCGCAACGCGTCATCTCTTTGGAAATCGACCCTGAGTTGGCCAAGCTGGCACGCGCCAACCTGCAAAAAGCCGGCATTCACAACGCCGAAGTGCGCCAAGCCGATGGCTCGCATGGCGCGCCGGGTGAAGCCCCGTTTGATGTGATTGTGCTCAGTGGCTCGGTGGCCGAGGTGCCGCAAGCCTTGCTCAGCCAGCTCAAGGTGGGTGGTCGTTTGGTGGCCATCCTGGGGGAAGAACCTGTCATGCGCGCCACCGTGGTCAGCCGCCACGGCGAAGCCGCTTTCAGCACCGCCCAAGCCTGGGACACCGTGGCGCCCCGCCTGCTGAATTTTCCTGAACCTTCGCATTTCAA
>JBIKZP010000447.1:0-2834 GCA_044354655.1 Rhodoferax sp.
ATTGCCAATCTTGACACCCGTCAACTCACCCGCCACCTGCGCACACACGGCGCTCAGAACGGCTGCATCGTCGGACTCGCTTCGGGAGAAGTGGTGACGCAAGCGGCCATAGATCAAGCCATTGCACTTGCTCAGGGCGCACCATCTATGTCTGGCTTGGACCTGGCCCGGGTAGTTTCAACCCAAGCGGCTTATGCCTGGACCCAAACTGAATGGCAGTTGGCTAACGCATCGTTGGGTGGAAAACCTGGCTACGGCGAACAGACGACACCCCGGTTCCATGTGGTGGCCTATGACTTCGGCGTCAAGAAAAACATATTGCGCATGTTGGCCCAGCGCGGCTGTCGGGTGACGGTGGTGCCGGCCCAAACAACTGCGGCCGAGGTGCTGCGTCACCAACCGGACGGCATTTTCTTGAGCAACGGCCCTGGCGATCCACAGCCTTGCAACTACGCTATTGCGGCCGCTGCTGAATTGATGGAAACAGGTATACCTACTTTCGGCATTTGTCTGGGACACCAAATCATGGCCCTGGCCAGTGGTGCGGGCACTTACAAAATGAAGTTCGGGCACCACGGCGCCAACCACCCCGTCAAAGACCTAGATACTGGACGAGTCAGCATCACCAGTCAGAACCACGGTTTTGCTGTCGATGAAAAAACTTTGCCAGCCAACTTGCGCGCCACTCACGTCAGCTTATTTGACGGCACGCTGCAAGGCTTGGCGCGAACGGACAAGCCAGCTTTTTGCTTTCAGGGCCACCCTGAAGCATCGCCTGGCCCCCAAGATATTGGCTATCTGTTCGACCGCTTCGTCGCCATGATGGAGGCGCGCGCATGAGTTTTTACGGGGTCACTGATTTGTGGACCTACGTGATTGGCGCCTTTGGCATCATCTTGTTGCCTGGTCCCAACTCGCTCTTTGTCCTGTCAGTGGCCACGGCGCGAGGTGTCAAGGCTGGGTATCAGGGGGCTTTCGGGGTATTTTTGGGTGACATCATCCTTTTGCTCTTGACTGCCCTGGGTGCTGCGCAGTTACTGCGCACCTACCCAGCCATATTTTTGGTGGTCAAGTACGTGGGCGCTGCCTATTTGGCCTGGGTTGGACTCAACCTGATCTGGGCTGCGGTGCAAAAACTGCGTCATCCGCCAGCGATGACCGGCGAGGCCCCGGAGCTAGCCATTCATTTACAACATCCGTTCAAGCGTGCCCTAGTCATCAGCCTGCTCAATCCCAAGGCGATTTTGTTCTTGTTGTCGTTTTTCGTGCAGTTCATTGACCCCGGTTACGACACGCCGGCAGTCCCATTTTTGATCTTGAGTTCCATCATCATGGCTTTCAGCGCCGTGTACCTGTCAGCACTGATTTTCATGGGCACCCGGTTGGCGCAGGAGTTCAAGTCGCGTCACAAATTATCAGCAGGCCTTTCCAGTGCCGTGGGCGCCCTGTTTGTCTGGTTTGGCCTCAAACTGGCCAATGCCAGCTTGAGTTAAGCAGCCATAACAGATTCAGTTTTTAAAAAGTAAAGCGCAGAAAAAATGCCTAAACGTACCGATATCAAAAGTGTTCTCATCATCGGCGCCGGTCCCATCATCATTGGCCAAGCCTGTGAGTTTGATTACTCCGGCGTGCAAGCCTGCAAGGCCTTGCGCGAAGAGGGCTACAAAGTCATTCTGATCAACAGCAACCCCGCCACGATCATGACCGACCCGGCCACCGCCGATGTGACCTACATCGAACCCATCACCTGGCAAACGGTAGAGAAGATCATCGCCAAAGAGCGGCCGGATGCCATTCTGCCAACCATGGGCGGGCAGACGGCCTTGAATTGCGCTTTGGATTTGTGGCACCACGGCATACTGGATAAATATAAAGTTGAGTTGATTGGCGCTACGCCAGAAGCCATCGATAAGGCCGAAGACCGTCTGAAGTTCAAGGACGCCATGACCAAAATTGGTTTGGGTTCGGCGCGCTCTGGCATCGCCCACAGCATGGACGAGGCTTGGGCTGTGCAAAAGACCCTGGGTTTCCCTACGGTGATTCGTCCCAGTTTCACGCTAGGTGGAACCGGTGGCGGTATTGCCTACAACGCCGAAGAATTCGAAGTCATTTGCAAGCGCGGCCTAGAAGCTTCGCCTACCAACGAGTTGCTGATCGAAGAGTCTTTGCTGGGCTGGAAAGAGTACGAGATGGAAGTGGTCCGCGACAAGGCGGACAACTGCATCATCGTTTGCTCCATTGAGAACCTAGACCCCATGGGGGTCCACACCGGTGACTCAATTACCGTGGCACCTGCGCAAACCCTGACGGATAAAGAGTATCAAATATTGCGCAATGCATCGCTCGCCGTTTTGCGCGAAATTGGCGTTGATACCGGGGGCTCCAACGTGCAGTTCTCCATCAACCCGGAAGACGGCCGCATGGTGGTGATCGAGATGAACCCGCGTGTGTCGCGCTCCTCGGCCCTGGCCTCAAAAGCCACCGGCTTCCCGATTGCCAAAGTGGCCGCCAAACTGGCGGTGGGCTACACGCTAGATGAATTACGCAACGATATTACGGGCGGCGCCACACCGGCGAGTTTTGAGCCCAGCATTGACTATGTGGTGACCAAAATCCCACGCTTTGCGTTTGAGAAGTTCCCCGCTGCTGACAGCCGTTTGACGACCCAGATGAAATCTGTGGGAGAAGTCATGGCCATGGGCCGAACTTTCCAGGAATCGTTCCAGAAAGCCCTGCGCGGTCTTGAGGTTGGCGTGGACGGCATGAACGAAAAAACCCAAGACCGTGAAGTGCTGGAAAAAGAACTGGGCGCCCCCGGTCCCGAGCGCATCTGG
>JBIKZP010000446.1:0-2834 GCA_044354655.1 Rhodoferax sp.
CCTCGGTGGGCAGGGCGTGGCCTTTCCAGCGCGCGTAGGCCTGTGCATCTGCCAGCGTCACCGTCACCACCGGGAAGGCGCCGCGCCCCGCGATGGCGGTGGCCGGGCCGCCGGGGTGGCGCCACTGAGCGCCAGCGGTGTAGCGCCACCATTGCATCAGGCTGCCCCCCCCTTGCAGGTCGTTGGGCGGGGTAAACACCACGGCACCGGGCACTTGCAGGTCGGGCGGCAAGCCGGGGTGCCGCGCGGTGTCCACGGCGCGCTCGGCCACGGTGACGTAGCCGGTGGCGGCCACAAATTGGGCAAACTCGTCGTTCGTGACTTCGGTGCGGTCCATCCAGAAACCGGCCACCGTGGTGGGGCGTACCGGTTGCTCTTCGGGGTACACGGTGTCGCCAAATGCAAACTGGCCGCCCGGCACCCAGACCATGCCCGGGTGCGGGGCCGAGGTGGCGACGGCGGGCAGGGCGCAGCTCAGGCGCTCGGAGCTTTGATGGGCGGTGCTGCGGGCCGCGCCGGAGAACCAGAGGGCCTTACCTGCCAGGCCCAAGAGGAGCAGCAATAGACCTAACAGCAGCCCGAGCCCCAAGCGCCTTGAGCCCTTGGAGTGGGCGAAGCGAGTGAAGCGGAAAAATCGACTTTTCATAACAGGCAGGGTGGCTAAGGCCGCCGAATCGCCGTATCGCCGTGCGCAACGCCCGGCGTGCCGGCTTCAGGCCTCAGTTCGCCCAGTAGGTGTACTCGTCTTCAGGCAAATGCTTCTTGTCCAGGGTCTTGTCGATCTCCACGGCCAACTCCAGAAATGAAGGCCATAGCGGGGGCGGCATAGGGGCATGGTGCGCCACCAGTTGGGCCGTCATTTCGGCCAGCTTGGCGGCTTGTTTGCCAGCCAGGTTGTTGCGCTCGGTGGGGTCTTCGCGCAGGTTGAAAAGCCAGTTTTTCTTCGGGTGCTCCGAGGCGATCAGCTTCCAGCCGCTTTGCTGCATGGCGCGGTACGAGCCGGCTCGCCAGAACAGTGGCCGGTCGGCTTGCACACCCGCAGGGGCCTTGCCCAGAAAGGGCAACAGGTTGACGCCATCAATCACCCGGTCAGTGGGCAGTTTGGCGCCAGCGGCGGCCAACACTGTGGGCAGAATGTCGATGTTGGAGACCGGTTGTTTGTACTGCGTGCCGGGCGCAATGTGGCCGGGCCACTTGGCCACGTAAGGCACGCGCAGGCCGCCTTCAAAAAACGTCAGCTTCCAGCCGCGGTAAGGCTGGTTGACCTCGGGCAGGCCAATGTAGCCGGGTGCGCCGTTGTCGCTGGTGAAGATGACGATGGTGTTTTCTTCCAGCCCCTCTTCGCGCAGGGTTTGCAGCACGCGCCCTACGCTGCGGTCGACCGAGCGCACCATGGCCGAATAGACCCGGCGGCGGTGGTCGGGAATGTTGGACAGGGCGTCGTAGTCTTCCTTGCTGGCTTGCAGCGGCGTGTGCACGCCCCAGTGCGCCAGGTACATGAAGAAGGGCTGGTTTTTGTTGCGCTTGATGGCGGTGACGGCCTCGTCGGTGAAGTAGTCGGTCAGGTACTTGTTGGGCTCAAACCATTTGCCGCCGTTGTAGCTCACGCCAAAGCGCATGTTGGGCCAAAGGAATTTGTCGATGGGGTCGAAGTCTTGTTTGGAATTGACCACACGCGGGTCTTTTTGCGGCAGGTACAGGCCACTTTCCATGAACAGGCTTTCGTCAAAGCCCTGGTTGTTGGGCCGCATCTCGGGCGTGCTGCCCAGGTGCCACTTGCCGATGTGGATGTTGTGGTAGCCACGCGTTTTGAGCAGCTCGGCCATGGTTTGTTCAGTGGCGGGCATGCCCAGTTCGTTGAAGTCTTTGGACTTGGCGGCTTTTTCCTGGTCTATGACCACCGGGTGCAGGCGGTCTTTGTCGGCGTACAACTGGCCAGCCACCCGCGCCATGGCGCCGGGGGTGGGCGTGAACTCCACGCCAAAACGCCAGGGGTAGCGCCCGGTCATCATGGCCGCGCGCGATACCGTGCAGATTGCGCTGCCGGCGTAGCCTTGGTCAAAGCGCACGCCGCTTTGGGCAATGGCGTCAATGTTGGGGGTGGGAACGCCTTGTGCGGCGCGCCCGCCGCCGTGGGTGGTGACGTCGTTGATGCCCAGGTCATCGGCCAGGATGACGATGATGTTGGGCGGACGCTGCGCCAGTGGCTGGGCGGCTTGGGCCGGTCCTGCCACCCAGGGCACGGGCTTATTGGCCTCACGCGGGTGCATGATGTCGGTGTACCAACCCAGCGAGTACTGCAAGATGTACAGGCGGTTGGCATAGGCCAGCGTGGCTAGGCTGGCGACCACCACCGCAGTGATGACCAGGGGTTTTCTAAATCTCATGTGTCTTGTCTCCACCCGTGTTTCGGGTTTATTAATTTTAGAGGGGCGTTGCACCTGCGGCACGCATCATTTTCTGCGCCGTTTCAACGCCGGCGTTCTGGTTTTGGCCGGTGACCAGGCGGCCGTCAACGACCGTGTGGTTGGCAAAAATATCTTGGAAGGCGCTGGCACTTTCGAACAGGGCGCCAGCGGCACGCAACTCGCGCTCGGGGTGTTGCGGTGAGATTTCAATGCCCAGCTGTGCGACTTGGCGGTTGGTGACCGCGGTCACATGTTTGCCCTGCAACAAAGGGGCCCCCGAACTGTCCTTGGCCAAGAGCAGCCCGAGCGGGCCGTGGCACACACCGCCCAGCACTTTGCCCGCCGCCCAGGCCTGGGTCATCAACTGGCCCAGGGCGGCGGAGGTGCCCAGGTCATAAGCGGCGCCCCAGCCACCGGCCAGAAAGA
>JBIKZP010000068.1:0-8618 GCA_044354655.1 Rhodoferax sp.
GCGCGTAGGCGGGCGGATCGCTGAAAACGTCGTTTTCAAGAAAAATGGAAAGGTCAACAAATCTGCGGGGCATGGTAAGACCTCAAGTCGTCGAAGGCACCAGGAAGTCGCGGCTTATGTGCGCCCCCAAGTCATTCACGCGGTCTAAAAACTGCGTGAGGTAGGCATGCAAACCGGTGGCCAGAATCTCGTCAATGCGGCCAAACTTGAGTTCGGCGCACAGCTTGCCGGCACGGCGGTGGGTCTCGCCGGACTGGTCGTTGGCCACCATGGACAGGTTGCTCACCACTTCATTCAGGCTGGCGTGCAGTGAACGGGGCATGTCGGGGCGCAAAATCAGCAGTTCGGCCACACGCTCGGGTTTGATGACGTCGCGGTAAACCTTGCGGTAGACCTCAAAGCCCGACACGCTGCGCAAAATAGCGCTCCAGTGGTAGAAGTCGTACTCTTGGTCTTTCTCGCTGGCGGTGCCAAAAAAGTCGCTTTGCACGGCGTGAAACTTAACGTCCACTAGGCGCGCTGTGTTGTCGGCTCGCTCCAAGAAGGTGCCCAAGCGCATAAAGTACAAAGCCTCGTCCATCAGCATGGTGCCCACGGTGACGCCGCGTGACAGGTGCGAGCGAAACTTGACCCACTCAAAAAACAGGGCCGGGTCGCGCTCAAATTCCCCGCTCTTGATCATGCGTTTGACCTCCAGCCAAGTCTGGTTTTGCGTCTCCCACACCTCGGTGGTGAGCGTACCGCGCACGGCCCGTGCATTTTCACGCGCCGCGCTCAGGCAAGACACGATGCTCGAGGGGTTGTTCTCGTCTTTGACCATGAAGTCCATGACCTCGCGAGCGGCCACTTCGCCATGACGTTCTTGGTAGGTGGGCAACAGTTCGCTGATGCTGAGCAGGCCTTGCCAACCCATCTGGGCCACGGCTTCAGACTGCGGCAGCAAGGCCGTCTGGTAGTTGACGTCGAGCATGCGCGCGGTGTTTTCGGCCCGCTCGGTGTAGCGGGACATCCAGAACAAGTGGTCAGCAGTTCTTGAGAGCATTGCAATTTCTCCTGTACCGTTTGCCCTGAGCGCGTCGAAAAAGTCTCAACAGGCTCAACTCAAACGGAAAAAATAAAGATCAGACTTCCAGAATCCAGGTGTCTTTGGTACCGCCGCCCTGTGACGAGTTCACCACCAGTGAGCCGTCCTTCAGGGCCACTCGGGTCAGACCGCCAGGCACCATCTGCACGGTTTTACCGGACAGCACATAGGGCCGCAGGTCAATGTGGCGCGGCGCAATGCCGCTTTCCACAAAGGTAGGGCAGCTCGACAAGCTCAGTGTCAGCTGGGAGATGTAGCCACTGGGGTTTGCCAGAATGGCTTTTCTGAAGTCTTCAATCTCGGCCTTGGTGGAGGCCGGCCCCACCAACATGCCATAGCCGCCCGCACCGTGCACTTCTTTCACCACCAGGTCCTTGAGGTTGGCCAGGGTGTAGGCCAGATCGTCTTTGTTGCGGCACATGAAAGTGGGGACGTTGTTCAAAATGGGCTTTTCACCCAGGTAGAACTCGATCATCTGGGGCACGTAGGGATAAATGGACTTGTCGTCTGCCACGCCGGTGCCAATGGCGTTGCAAATAGCCACATGCCCGGCTTGGTAAACCTCCAGCAATCCGGCGCAGCCAATGGTGGAGTCGGGCCTGAAGGCGCGCGGGTCTAAAAAGTCATCGTCCACGCGGCGGTAAATCACGTCTACCCGCTTGGGGCCGCGGGTGGTCCGCATGTAGACAAACTTGTCCTTGACAAACAGGTCTTGCCCTTCCACCAGTTCAACGCCCATTTGCTGCGCCAAAAAGGCGTGCTCAAAGTAGGCGCTGTTGTACATGCCAGGGGTCAGCACCACGACGGTGGGCTCGGCCGTCGTGGCCGGGCTGCTGGCGCGCAGGGTTTCTAGCAGCAAGTCGGGGTAATGCGCCACGGGCGCCACACGGTGGGCGTTGAACAATTCAGGAAAGAGCCGCATCATCATCTTGCGGTCTTCCAGCATATAGCTCACGCCACTGGGCACGCGCAGGTTGTCTTCCAGCACAAAATATTCACCCTCCCCGTTGGCGCTGGGGGCGCGAACAATGTCAATGCCTGAAATGTGGGAGTAGATATTGTTGGGCACGTTCACGCCAATCATCTCGGGGCGAAACTGGGCGTTATTTTCAATCTGTTCACGCGGAATAACACCCGCCTTGAGGATTTCTTGCCCATGGTAGACATCATGCACAAAGCGGTTCAGGGCCGTCACCCGCTGCACCAGTCCGCGTTCCATGCTGGCCCATTCATGGGCGGGAATGATGCGGGGAATCAGGTCAAAAGGAATAAGGCGCTCGGTGCCTGAACCATCTTCGTCCTTTTCGCCATAAACGGCAAAAGTGATACCCACCCGGCGAAAAATCATTTCAGCCTCTTCGCGCCGCTTGGCCATCATGTCACCCGGTTGACGCGCCAACCATTCGTCGTAAATTTTGTAGTGGTCCCGAATCTTCGCGCCTTGAGTAAAAAACTCGTAAGGCAACTGGGTGTACATCTCGTCGAATTTTTGCATAGGGACTTTTCTCCTTCCCAGAGCTTAGCAATCTTTGCGCCAAGCCCACACGGGGTTTACCTCAAGGCACGCGGTGATGCCAGTAGCGTAAGCCCTTTTCTCGCTGACACGTGATCTGTTGAGGAGCTTCGGACTGCCAAGTAGCCGCACCACAATGGGGCGAATCAACCACCGGTATTTTTCGCTCTTCATAACGCACCAAAACGGGCGCAGCCGGATGGCCGTAACGGTTACGGTAGCCGGCCTGTACCAGCGCAATGCCCGGCTGCACCGCGTCCAGAAAGGCGGCACTGCTGGAGGTTTTGCTGCCGTGGTGGGGAACTAGCAGCAGGTCGGCCTTCAGCGCCGCACCGTGCACAGCCACCAGGCGTGCTTCTTGTGCCGCCAGCAAATCGCCCGCCAGCAAAGCAGACTGCTGGCCATTGGAGATGCGCAAGGTGCAACTCATGGCATTGCTGACCAGGCTGCTGCCGTAGTCCGTGGCCTGGGGCGACAAGATGTCAAAGTCCACCCCGTCCCAGTGCCAGTGTTGGCCCGCCACGCAGCGGGTGGCCGGACGCACTGCCTGCAATTCGTGCCCATCTTCAATGGAGCTGAGCAAGCTGGCCTGCGGGTACATGGCCAGTACGGCCAGTGCGCCCCCTACGTGGTCGGTGTCGCGGTGGCTCAGCACCAGCCGGTCTACCGGCGTGCCCAGCGCGCGCAGCAAGGGCTGCAGCACCAGATGACCGGCGTCGCTCTCCAAGCTGTAGCGCGGTCCGGCGTCATACACCAAGGCATGGTGGGCGGTACGAATGAGCAGCGCGTTACCCTGCCCGATGTCTGGCGCCAGCACTTCAAACTGCCCCTGCTTTGGAAGCGGCGCCTGCCACAGCAGCACTGGCAACATCAGCGGTAAGCCCAGGGCACGTAATGCGCGTGGCCCCGGCATGGCCAGCAACAAGCCACCGGCCAAACCCGCGGCACCGGCCCATAGCGGTGCTTGCGCCACCGACAAGGTGGCAAAGGGCAGCTTGGCGAGCCATTGCAAACCGCTCGTCAGCACTGAGAGTGCCAAAGCCGCCAGGGTCCAAAGCTCTGGCCACAGTGTGCCCAGCAAGGCCAAGGGCGTGACTAACAGCGTGACCCACGGAATTGCGAAGGCATTGGCCAACAGCCCGACGATGGAAACTTGCCCAAACAGCAGCAGGGTCAAGGGCGTCAGCGCCAAGGTAATAACGCCCTGCTCTCTTAAAAACGAGGCCAAACGACCTTTGAATCCGGGCCCGGCTGAAGCCCCCTCACCCGCATCGGTAGCAAACAACACGCCCACGGCCACAAAGCTCAGCCAGAAACCCGCCTGGAGCAAGGCCCAGGGGTCGAACAGCACCACCACAGCGCAGGCCAGCAGCCACACCTGCGGCCAAGGCCAGCGCTTGCCCGACAGGCGCAACAAACCCACCGTGGCCAGCATGAGCACGGTGCGCTGCGAGGGCACGCCCAAGCCGCTGAAAACGGCATAGGCCAGCGCCAGCAGCATCCCACCAACGAGTGCCGCGCTGGGTGCGGGCCAGCGCAAACACAGGCGCGCAGAACGGCGCCATAGCCAGCCAATAAGCAAGGCTGCTACCCAGGCGAACAGGGTGATGTGCAGGCCAGATATGCTCATCAAGTGCGCCACGCCTGTGGCCCGGAACACGTCCCAGTCGGCGCGGTCAATGGCACTTTGATCGCCCACAACCAAAGCGGCAATCAGGCCAGCACGTTGTGGCTCGTCAACGGTGGCAAAAATTTTCTCCCGCACTTGTTGGCGTGCCCGTTCCACCGGGTGCCAGCCAGTCTGCGCCAAACGCTGCGGTGGGGTGTCGTGCACGCCGGCGCGCACGTAACCCGTGGCTTGCAGGCCCTGCTCCCACAGCCACAATTCAAAATCAAACCCATGGGGGTTGCTCAGGCCGTGAGGCGATTTGAGCCGCACCGTCATTTGCCAGCGCTCCCCTGCCACCAGCGCCACGGGCTGGCGTTGCAACTGGATGGCGCTGTCGTCACCCCCGGCCAGCAGACCGCTGTACCAGGCGAGTTGCAAGCGGGGCGGCAAGGTCACGGCTTGGCCCTGCCATTGAGCCGACTCTACGGCCAGGCTAAAACGCAGGCCGGTGGGGTTGGGTTGCGGCATGTTGAGCACCACGCCTGTGATGGTCACATCTCGCCCTTGCAGCGTGGGGTTGAGCGAATGCGCCATGAAGCTGGTGCTGCGCCACCCCGTGGCACCCCAACTGATGGAGGCCACCGCCAAAATCAGCAGCGGCAAGCGCAGCCTACGGCTCAGGCCTTGCCAGGCCAGCAGCCCCAGCAAGGCCAGCCCCACTAAAAGAGCGCTCAGGTAAGTCGACCCGTCCAGCAAAGTTGTCTGTTGCAACTGACAGGCTGTGCCCAGCAGCCAAGCGGCCAGTGCAGGCGTGAAGCTGCGGGCGGACAGCCCATTCAGGCGCAACCACCCCAGCGCAAGACGATGAGGCTGGGGGGCTGCCATGGCGGTACGCTGTGGCTGGGCGCAGTTGGCAGGTGCGCCGCTTAGAGCGCCAGCACTTGCCCCATGTCGGGCCGGGCCAGCCAGGCGTCAAATTCATCAGCGAGTTGTGCACTGGCCGACACCGCCGCGTTCCAGACATTCACACGGGCCGCCAGGTCTTGGCCGTAGTGGGTGAAATCGGTGCGGTCGGGCAGCTTGCCGTTGGGCAGTGTTTTAACCCAGTCCGGGTTGGGCGCGAGCAAGACCATGTTGTCCAGAAAATGGGTGGACTTGTGCCGCCACTTCAGGCTTTTGTCCAACCAGCCCGGGACGACGGCTTGCTGGAAATGCGGGTACAGCACCAAGCCCTTGGGGTTTGGGGCGGCGGCGTAGTTCAGGTGCAAGTGGTAGTCGGTGATGCCGCCGTCCCAGTACGCGCCCCGGGGTGCGCCGGGAATATCGTGCACAGCTTGCAGCACAAAGGGGATGGAGCAACTGGCTTGCAGGCTGGGCATGAAATTGGCGGCGCTCAAGGCCACGTGGCGCGTGCGGTAGTCGTCGCTGGCAAAGGGCAGCGCCGCGTGCTGGCTGGAAAACACCACGCGCTCCAGCCAGGCGCCCATGGCCTTGCGTTGCACAGCGTTGCTGAGAAAAGCGCCGAGGTACCCCACAGGCGTGCGCCAGGCGTTTTCACGCGCCAATAGGTGGCGCCCGCGCGAGGTCACCACGTGCAACTTGTAGCGCGGGTGGTTCAACACTTCATCCACACGGTTGCCATAAAAGGCTTGCAGGCTACGGCCAAACAATTCGCTCACGCGCTGCGGGCTAGGCCGCTTTTCACCGGGCTGCAAAGCGTAATGCTGGTGAATGTAGTCATGCTCCAACCGGGCAAAGGCCGCCAGCGGATCATTCAAACATGCCGTGGCCATGCGCCAGGCGCCTATGGACGCCCCCACCAAATGCACTGGTTGGCTGGATTGCGCCAACCAGTGGCCAAAGATGAAGCGGTCCAACGGCCCAAGGATCAACCCCTTGGGGCCACCGGCGGCTCCAGGCAAAGTACCAATATCGCGCGCTTGCAGCCCATGCTGGGCCATGTGGCGCATTGCCAAGGGGCCGGCGTGGATGTGCAAGGCGCGCATGTACTTCTAGGCGGGTTGTGGGAGCTTGGTTGGGCGAAAGGTTTACAGACCTTTGAGCTTGGCAAAAGCCGAGGCCATGGCCGAACCCTGCGGGGCTTGCGCTGGCGCAGGGTGGCCTGCTCCGCTGCGGGATCGGCTGTCACGGGAAGGATGCTCGAAACGGTTCTCGCCTGCGCCACTTCGGCGCTCTGGTGCGGCGCCGAGCTTCATGGTCAGAGCAATGCGCTTGCGCGCCACATCCACCTCCACCACCTGCACTTTGACGATGTCGCCGGTTTTCACCACCTCGCGCGCATCGGTGACAAACTTGTGGCTCAACTGGCTGACGTGCACCAGGCCGTCTTGGTGCACCCCCAGATCGATGAAGGCGCCAAAGGCGGCCACGTTGCTAACCGTTCCCTCCAACACCATACCCGCCACCAAATCCTTGATGTCTTCTACGCCGTCATTGAAGCGCGCCACTTTGAAGTCGGGGCGCGGGTCACGGCCGGGTTTTTCCAGTTCGCCCAGAATGTCTTTGACAGTGATCACACCAAATTTTTCATTGGCAAAAAGCTCTGGCTTCAAGGCTTTGAGCATGTCAGCGCGGCCCATCAGCTCAGCCACAGGCTTGGCGGTGTGGCTCATGAGGTGCTCCACCACCGGGTAGGTTTCGGGGTGGACGCCGGTCATGTCCAGGGGGTTGTCGCCGCCGCGAATGCGCAAGAAGCCCGCACTTTGCTCAAACGTCTTGGCACCTAAGCCGGTAACCTCCAACAGCTGCTGGCGGTTGCTGAAGGCGCCATGCGCCTCGCGCCAGCGCACCACGGCCTTGGCCACGCTGCCACTCAAACCCGACACACGCGACAGCAAGGGGACACTGGCAGTGTTCAGGTCCACGCCAACCGAGTTCACGCAGTCTTCGACCACCGCGTCGAGCATCTTGGCCAACTCGCTCTGGTTCACATCGTGCTGGTATTGGCCCACGCCAATCGACTTGGGATCGATTTTCACCAGTTCGGCCAGCGGGTCTTGCAAGCGGCGCGCAATGCTGGCAGCGCCACGCAAACTCACATCCACATCGGGCATTTCCTGACTGGCGAATTCGCTGGCGCTGTAAACCGAGGCACCGGCCTCGCTGACCACCACTCTTTCAATCAGACGGTCGGAGACCTTGGCCAGTTGTTTCATCAGGTCGGCTGCCAATTTATCGGTCTCGCGGCTGGCTGTGCCGTTACCAATGGCGATCAGGTTGACACCATGCTTTTCACACAGCTTGCCCAGCGTGTGCAACGACCCTTCCCAGTCTTTGCGTGGCTCATGCGGAAACACGGTAGAGGTTTCCACCAGCTTACCCGTGGCATCAACCACTGCGACCTTGACACCCGTGCGAATGCCAGGGTCCAGGCCCATGACCACGCGAGGCCCGGCAGGCGCCGCCAACAACAGGTCGCGAAGGTTATCGGCAAACACTTTAATGGCCACTTTCTCCGCCTCTTCACGCAAGCGGGTAAACAGATCACGCTCGGTGGATAAACTCAATTTGACACGCCAGGTCCAGGCTACGCATTTGCGCAGCAAGTCGTCAGCTGCACGGCCCTGATGGCTCCAGCCCAGACGCAGGGCCATGCGGCCCTCAGCCAAAGAGATAACGGGTGCAGCCCGGGTTTTAGAAGCGGTGGCGGTTGAAGCCGCAGCAGGCGCTTGCGGGGGGTCGGGCAGCACCAGCTTGGCGTCCAACACATCAAGCGAGCGTCCACGAAAAACGGCCAGTGCGCGGTGCGAAGGTACGCGGCCTATGGGTTCGTCGTAATCGAAGTAGTCTCGAAACTTGGCCACATCGGCATTGTTTTCATCTTTGCCCGCCATGAGTTGGCTTTTGAAGTAGCCTTCCTGCCACAACCACTCGCGCAGGTCTTGCACCAACACGGCGTTTTCAGCCCAGCGTTCGCTCAGGATGTCGCGCACGCCATCGAGCACAGCGGGCACCGTGGTGAAGTCATCGCCCGCCTCGGTTTTAGCATCAAGCACAAAGTTTTGTGCTTGCTGTGCGGGGTCCAGCGTGGGATCGAAAAACAGCAGGTCGGCCAAGGGCTCAATGCCTGCTTCACGAGCAATTTGCCCCTTGGTACGGCGCTTTTGTTTAAAAGGCAAGTACAAGTCTTCCAACTCTTGCTTGGTACTGGCAGCCACCAGTTGCGCCAGCAAGTTGGGGGTCATCTTGCCTTGCTCCTCAATGCTTTTGATAACAGCTTGCAAACGGTCTCTAAGTTCACGAAGGTAGCTCAGGCGCACCTCAAGTTCGCGGAGTTGAATGTCGTCCAACCCCCCGGTGACTTCCTTACGGTAGCGGGCAATAAATGGAACGGTAGCGCCACCATCAAGCAGCTCAACCGCAGCTAGGACTTGCTTGTTCTGGACCCGAAT
>JBIKZP010000448.1:0-2820 GCA_044354655.1 Rhodoferax sp.
GGCCACGCCCGAGATCAGGCCGCCCCCGCCAATGGCCACAAACACGGCGTCGAGCCGGTTGGAGGCCAGGCTTTGCACCTGGCGCAGCATTTCCATGGCAATGGTGCCTTGGCCGGCAATCACGTCGGGGTCGTCAAACGGGTGCACAAAGGTCAGGCCCTGCTTTTTCTCCAGCGCCACGGCGTGGTGGTGAGCGTCGGTGTAGCTGTCGCCAAACAGCACCACTTCGCCGCCAAAACCGCGCACCGCGTCTACCTTGACCTGCGGCGTGGTGGTGGGCATGACGATGACGGCGCGGCAACCCATTTTGCTGGCGCTCAAGGCCACGCCCTGGGCGTGGTTGCCCGCCGAGGCGCAAATGACGCCTTTCTTCAGCTGCGCGGGGCTCAAATGCGCCATCTTGTTGTAGGCGCCCCGCAGTTTGAAGCTGCGCACCGGTTGCTGGTCTTCGCGCTTGAGCAGCACGGTGTTGTGCAGGCGCTTGCTCAGGGCAATGGCTGGCTCCAAAGCGGTCTCGATGGCCACGTCGTAGACCCGGGCGGTCAAGATCTTGGTCAGGTAGTCGGCGGGTTTGAGGTGGGGATTCTTCATAGGGTATTGATGATAAGCGCCCGTTCAAGGTGACAATTGCCCTTTTCAACGCAAGAGGTGAGCATCACTATGGAATGCACAGTCAGTTGGACCGGCGCTTTGGGTACCCGTTCGGGCATGGGTTTTGTGGCCGAAACCGGCAGCGGCCACACCTTGGTGATGGACGGCGCCCCGGATGCTGCCAAACCTGAGAACGGTGGCCTGAACTTGGCGCCGCGCCCGTTAGAGACGGTGTTGGCCGGCACCGGCGGCTGCACCGCCTATGACGTGGTGCTGATTCTCAAGCGCGGTCGCCACGACGTGCGCGGCTGCAGCGTCAAGCTCAGCGCCGAGCGCGCCGAGGTCGACCCCAAGGTGTTCACCCAAATCAAGATGCATTTCACCGTGACCGGCCACGGCATACCCGCCGCCGCCGTAGAACGCGCCATTGCCATGAGCCACGAAAAATACTGCTCTGCTAGCATCATGCTGGGCAAAACTGCGCAAATTAGCACCAGTTTCGAGGTGATTGAGGGCTGAAGACAGCATTTGGCTGGGGACCGTACCGCAGCCAATGCCACGCCGGTGCTGCCGTTAACGTGGTGTCCGTCATCGCCGCGCTTCTGTCACTGCGACAAGCGTAGCGACGTTTCAGTTGCAATGACGAATACCCTCGTCACTGCGAGGAGCGTAGCGACGTGGCAGTCCCTGTGGGATAACTATATATAGTTTAGATTGCGCCGTTTTAGTTTGCCAAAGCCTATCGAAGGGCTCGCAGCGGCATAACTTTGATTTATTTTTGTAAATGATTATATAAATGGCAAAAATTGAACCACCCCATATTCTTTGGTGAGTCAATTTGCTGGTGCTCTTATGCCGTGGTGGAATTATTTTGCAACGCCGTTCCCAGACCTAACTGTTGTACATAATGAATGTGTTAATGGTAAGTGTTCTTAATAATAGAATATTATTTAATAATAAATAAGCCCCGCTGTGTTGCCACAGCGGGGCTTATTAACTTTTAAATTCTCAAGCTGGTATTAAGCCAGCGCAGGAATTAGAAGTCGTGGCGAACGCCAACACCGTAGGTGGTGGAAGTCGTTTTGGTTTGTGCAGCAGCAGTAGCGGCAGCTGGTGTGCTGTTAGCACGCAGGAAGCTACCGTAAACGTTGGTGCGCTTGCTGAGTGTGTACACCAGTGTGGCGCCCAGGCCGTCGGAAGTACCGTCAACCATGGCGTCAGCGCTTTGTGTTTCAGCAGCCCAGCCGATTTGCAGAGCTGCTGCGCCCATGGGGATAGCAGCGCCGATGCCATAACCGAAGTCGCTCTTACCAGAGGTATTGCCATTTTCAATGGAACCGCTCAGCTTGACAGAACCCAAGTCATAGGTAGCACCGATCATGCCGCCAGAGATGGTTTTGGAAGCAACGGCTGCAACAGCAGCAGAACCGAGTGTGAATGGTGTAGTGGCAGTGCTGCCAGCAACTGCTGCAACAGCAGCAGAAGCTTGGAAGTTACGCTGCTCATAGCCGCCCATCACAAACAAAGGACCTGCGGCGTACATGGCGTAGAAGCCAGAGTACGCTGTAGCAGCTGCAGTAGCTGTTTTGTCTTCACCTGGAGCGTATTGCACAACACCGGTGAAACCGCTCACTGTGGGTGAGGTGTAAAGGATCGAGTTGCTGATACGGCCAGAACCGTCAGTACCGTCAGCGTGTGCACCAGCTGCAAAGGCAGAGCCCATAGCGGAGTTGCTGGAGTAACCTTGAATGTCAAGGTAACCGATCACGTTGTCGATAGTGCCGTACTGACGACCCAGGGACAGAGAGCCGAAGCCGCTGCCCAGAGTTACGTAGGCTTGACGATGGAATTGACGTGTATTGGAAGCTTCGCCAGTGTCAACGCTGAAGCCTTGCTCCAATTGGAACGAAGCTTTCAGGCCACCGCCCAGGTCTTCAGAACCCTTCACGCCCCAACGGCTGCCGGACAAACCAGCGCTGTCGAGAGAGAATTTAGTCAGGTCAGCAGCTGTTGTAGCACCGGATTTACCAGTGGTGCTGGATTTAGCAGTCGCGTCAATCTTGCCGTAAAGTGTGACTTGTGCGGAAGCGGCGCCGACAACGGCCAGGGCAGCGATAGCAATGAGAGTTTTTTTCATTTCAATTTTCTCCAAGGTTAAACAAAGGGCTCCGGTACGAGAGGTCTCGGAACCCAGGGCCAACCTCCTTGTTCAGGAAGTTGGGTTGATTG
>JBIKZP010000069.1:0-8569 GCA_044354655.1 Rhodoferax sp.
TGCTTCACGCTGTCGGCATGGCCGTGGGCGATGTCGATGGTGATGTACTCAGGGCACAGGCCCAGTGCCACCAGTTGGTCCACGGTGTCGTAGTCGGGCTGCTTGACGCCCAGCGAGATGGAGGCGTACAGGCCTTGGGCAGCCATGTCCTGCACAAACTTGATGTTGTCGAGATCAAAACGGTGCATGACGTAGAAGTAACCGTTTTTCGCCAGCCAGACACAAATCGATTCGCTGACCACGGTTTTCATGTTGGCCGGGACCACTGGCAGCTTGAAGCGCCGTGCGCCCAGCGCCACGCTGGCGTCGCATTCCGAGCGGCTCTCTACCCGGCACTTGCGGGGCAATAAAAGAATGTTGTCGTAGTCAAAAATGTCCATGGAACTGGCTCCTGCTTCTAACGGTTGGTGAGAAGAGCGCTTGGACTGGACCCGGGTCTTGCAGGACGGCGTTTGGGCCGGCCACAAAAAACCGGGCCGCAATTGCTTGGGCCCGGTGCCTGATTCTATCGGGTTTGAAAACGGGGTTTGCCAAAACTCTACGCAGGTTTTATGAAGGCACGGTCAAGCCGTGCTTTCTACAATGTGGCATGTTCACAGCAAATACCCAGTCAGGCAGCGCGGATACGCCGCTGTTGCACAACCTCAACCCCGAGCAGCTTGCCGCCGTGACCTTGCCGGCCGAGCATGCCCTGATTCTGGCGGGCGCCGGGTCGGGCAAGACCCGGGTCTTGACCACCCGCATCGCCTGGCTGCTGCAAACTGGCCAGGTCACCCCCGGCGGCGTGCTGGCAGTGACCTTCACCAACAAGGCCGCCAAGGAGATGATGACGCGCCTCTCTGGCATGTTGCCGGTTAATGTGCGGGGCATGTGGATTGGTACTTTTCACGGCCTGTGCAACCGCTTTTTACGCGCCCACTTCAAACTGGCCAACCTGCCGCAGAGCTTTCAGATTCTGGACACGCAAGACCAGCTCTCGGCCATCAAACGGCTCTACAAGCAGTTCGCCATTGACGACGAGCGCTATCCGCCCAAGCAAACGCAGTATTTCATCTCAGGCTGCAAAGAAGACGGCCTGCGCCCGAACCAGGTGGAAGTGCGCGACGAAGAGACGCGCAAGAAGACTGAGATTTACCAACTCTACGAAGACCAGTGCCAGCGCGAAGGCGTGGTGGACTTTGGCGAGCTGATGCTGCGCTGTTTTGAGGTGCTGCGCGACAACGACCCGATACGTGAGCATTACCAGCGCCGCTTTCGCCACATTCTGATTGACGAGTTTCAGGACACCAACAAACTGCAATACGCTTGGATCAAGATGCTCGCCGGCACGGGGGCGCATGGGTCGGTGGATGATGCCGCCTTCAACCCCACCGGCAGCGTGCTGGCCGTGGGTGACGACGACCAGAGTATTTACGCTTTCCGCGGTGCCCGCGTGGGCAATATGGCCGACTTTGTGCGCGAGTTCAAGGTGCGCCATCAGATCAAGCTGGAAGAAAACTACCGCAGCGGCAGCAACATCCTGGACTCGGCCAACGCGTTGATCAGCCACAACAGCAAACGATTGGGCAAAAACCTGCGCACTAGCCAGGGCCCGGGCGAGCCAGTGCGGGTCTATGAATCCACCAGCGACTTTGCCGAGGCGCAGTGGATGGTGGATGAGATGAAGCAACTGGTGCGCGAAGACGTGGCGCGCAAAGAAATTGCCGTGCTCTACCGCAGCAATGCCCAAAGCCGGGTGATTGAAACCGCGCTGTTCAACGCCGCCATGCCCTACAAGGTGTACGGTGGCCTGCGCTTTTTTGAGCGCGCCGAGATCAAGAACGCACTGGCCTACCTGCGGCTGCTCGAGAACTCGCGCGACGACACCAGCTTTTTGCGCGCGGTGAACTTTCCGCCACGCGGCATTGGCGCACGCAGCCTGGAGCAGTTGCAAGATGCGGCGCGTGCCTTGGGGTGTTCGCTGAGCGATGCCATCAGCGGTGTGGGCGGCAAGGCGGGCACCAAGATCGGCGCCTTTCTGGCCGGTATTGAGGTGCTGCGCGAGCAAACCGTGGGCCGCACCCTGCGTGAAATCATGGAACTGGTGCTGGCCCACAGCGGCTTGATTGAGCACTACCGAGCTGACCGCGAAGGCGCCGACCGGGTGGAAAACTTGGAGGAGCTGGTGAACGCGGCCGAGAGTTTTGTGTCGCTAGAAGGTTTTGGCCGCGACGCCACGGCGCTGCCGGTGGATGAATGGGGCGAGCCGCTGAGACAGTCGCCGGCATCGCAGGGGCTGGACCTGAATCAGGCGCTGCTGGACGAACCCGTGGCTGAATTCGCACCCGAATTTGCACCCGATACAGAGACTGGTGAAACCCTGTCGCCCTTGGCCGCCTTTTTGTCGCACGCCGCGCTGGAAGCCGGTGACAACCAGGCCCAGGCCGGGCAGGACGCGATTCAGCTCATGACCGTGCATGCCAGCAAGGGGCTGGAGTTTGACTGCGTGTTCATCACAGGCATGGAGGAGGGCTTGTTCCCGCATGAGAATTCCATGAGCGACCGCGACGGTCTGGAAGAAGAGCGTCGTCTGTTGTACGTTGCCATCACGCGGGCGCGCAAGCGTTTGTACCTGAGCCATTCACAAACCCGCATGTTGCACGGCCAAACGCGCTACAACCTGAAGAGCCGCTTTTTTGAAGAGTTGCCCGAAGCGGCACTCAAATGGATCACGCCGCGCCAGCAAGGTTTTGCCACGCCCTATGCTGGCCACGCCGGTGCCTCACGACCCAGCAGCGCTTTTGGCACCGACTATTCAAAATACGCGCAGAAAGACAGTGCCCCCGTGCCCCAGCGCAGCGAGGCGCCGGCGCACGGTTTGCGCACCGGCATGAAGGTGTTTCACGCCAAGTTTGGCGAGGGCACTGTGCAAACGCTGGAAGGCGCAGGCGATGACGCCCGCGCCCAGATCAGCTTTCCGCGCCACGGCGTCAAATGGCTGGCCTTGAGCGTCGCCAAGTTGACGCCGCTGCCCTGATCTTCAGCGCCTTACGGCGCATGAGCTTTCAGGACCGTTGCGGTGCCAGGGTTTTGCTGTAGAGCGAGCTGCCCGACAGGTCCTTCAGGGTGACTGTCATGGCCTTGGTTTTAGCGTCGATGTCCACCTGGCCAAAGAACTGCATGCCGTTGGTGGGCGGGGCGTTCACTTCTGTGGGGGCCTTTTGGTAGACCACTTGCATGCCGAATGTCTTGTCGGCTGCATTGGGTCCAAAGCCACCGGCATTGAGCGGTCCGGAGACAAATTCCCAGAACGGGGAAAAGTCGCTGAACTGGGCTTTGGCCGGGTCAAAGTAATGGGCGGCGGTGTAGTGCACGTCAGCCGTAAGCCACACCACGTTTTTGATGCCGGCGCGTTTGATCTCACGCAGCAGGCGCGCAATTTCCAGCTCCCGGCCTAAAGGTGGGCCATCGTTGCCGTTGGCAGATCCTTCCCAGCGGTCGCGGCCTTCGGCGTCTTTGCCATCGGCCACGTGCAAGCCAATGGGCATGTCGGCTGCAATCACTTTCCAGGTGGATTTGGAGCGTTTGAGTCCGTCGAGCAGCCAGGCAATTTGGGGGCGGCCCATGAACGCGCTCTCTTCGTTCTCGGTGGTCTGCAGGTTGTGGGTGTTGGGTCCACGGTAGCTGCGCATATCGACCACAAACATATCGAGCAACGGACCCTGGGGCAGGTGGCGGTAGACGCGCTCGCTCTCCACGTCAGCCGTGCGACGCAGGGGTGCAAATTCATGAAACGCCTTGGCCGCGCGCGCCACCAGCAGGGGTACATTTTTTTCGGTGTAGCGCTTGTCACCACTCACATTTTTGGAGTCCGACCAGTTGTTGGACACCTCGTGGTCATCCCACTGCCAGATTTGTGGCACGTCTGCGGCCATGCGGCGCACGTTGGCGTCCATCAGGTTGTAACGGTAGCGGCCCCGGTACTCGTTGAGGGTTTCAGCGACTTTGCTGACCTCTTCGGTGACCACGTTGTTCCACATGGAGCCATCGGCGAGTTTGACCTGGGCCGAGATCGGGCCGTCGGCGTAAATGGTGTCGCCGCTGTGCAGGAAAAAGTCAGGGTTGACCTTGCGCATTTGCTCGTAAATTTTCATGCCGCCCCAGGCCTCGTTGATGCCCCAGCCTTGGCCGGCCGTGTCGCCGCTCCAGGTAAAGCGCACATCACGCACCGTTTTGGCGCCGGCGCTGGCGGGCAATCGCAAGTGGCCGTTGACGGCTTCTGACAACACGCGCTCGTTGTGCAGGTCTTGCAGTACGACGCGGTAAAAAATCTCTTGTCCGGCTGGCAGGCCCCGCAGGTCGACGCGGCCGGTGAAGTCGCTGTCTTCCATCAGGTAAGGCCCGCGCACGCGGGTGGCGTTGGAGAAGCTGGCCGTGGTCGCCCATTCCACCCACAGGCGTGAGGGGCGGTCGCTGCGGGTCCAGATGATGGCACCGTCAGCTGTGGGGTCGCCACTTTGTATGCCATGGGCCATTTGTGGCCGCATGCTGTCGCGGGTGATGAGCGCGGGGGCTGACTGGGCCAGCGCAATGCCGGGAAGGGCCAGCGCTGCGCTACCGAGTAAGGAGCTTGAGTTTAAAAATTTGCGTCGATCCATGAGAGTGCTCCAGAAGGTGAATGGAGTACCCATTGTTTTGGCGCAATGTGTCAGGGTGGTGAATTCAAGGCGTTTTTTTGGGGTTGGTAAATTCACAAGACTGTCATCAGGAGTTTTCAGCATTGGCCCTGAAAACCATTCGTGATCAACCCTGAGAAAACTTCTTATGTCTCAACTGTCCCTTCCATCGCGTCGTCAAGCGCTTCAATTCTGGATCAAGCTCTGCTATGCAAGCAGTGCCGAGATTGAGGGTATGGCCGACAAGATCAAGCCTGGCATTGAGAAGGCGGCGGCCTTTCTGGAAACCCACCGCTATACCTACCTGATGGGTGGCAGCATGGGTTTTTCCAAAATGGAAGGCACTACCGTCAATATCAAAGACAAAGTGGTGGACGACTTCAATGGCTGGGTTTACACCACGAGCAACTTCCAGCATGCGGGTGTTGGGGTGCTGGGCACCCTCGGTATTCGCAGGTTTTTTTGTGTTCAGGCTTCCACGTCCGCTTCAAAGCAATCACGAAACGTGAAGTAGAGCGAGGTGAAAAACATGGCGGCCAGCATCATCAGGGCCGGGAACAGGATGTCGCCGGCCATGTCACCTGCTCCCAGCAACGCGGCCAGGGTGGTGATAACGACCAGCGCCAGCAGCAAAAAACTCACCCAGGCCATGCCAAAAATGGCAAAAGCCCAGAAGTTGCGTAGGCAGGCCACAAAGCTGAAAAACAGGCTCTTGACCGGCGGTAAGCCTTGCCAGTGCACCAGGGCCGGTGCATGCCAGAACAACAGGGACAAGGGCAAATGCAGGCCTAGAAAAACCCACATGGCTGCCTGAAAATCTGAATCCATCATCATTTCGCGAGAACTCATGGCGCCGCCCAGGTAGACGCGGGCGAAGTCGCCGCCGTCCACCAGATACGACACCCCCATGGCGCCCAAAAATCCAGCGGCGTACAACACGCCCAACAACACCATGGCGCGGGCCTCTTGCTTGCCAGACAGAAAACCGGTGAGCAACACCTTGGGCATGGGAAAGCGGCCTTCCATGGCTTCACGGGTGCCTGCCATCAAACCCAGCGTGATGGCGGGTAGCAACACCATGGCCAGTGGCAAGCCCAGGTAAGGCACCAGGCTGGCCAGTGTCATCAGTGCCATGAACATGAAAAACATGCCCGCCAGCGCAATAGGTTGCTTGAAAAACGTTCTAACCCCTAGTTTGGCCCAGAGAAAGCCGGTACGGGCCGGGACGATTTTGAGTTTCATGGGTGGTCGAGGCAGGTAGAAGTGTCAAATGGATGGGCTAGGCGCTGGCGCAGTACGCGCTCAAATTGGCTGGGGTCGTGTGCCTTGAGCATGCTGGCCTCGCGCGGCAAAATGGAGTCCCACAGGCGCGATAGCCAGAAGCGCAGGGCACCGGCGCGCAGCATGGCAGGCAACAGGGCGCGCTCCTCGGCGCTCAGGGGTCGCACCGCTTGGTAGGCGCGCAAAAAACTGCTGGCACGTTCGGCATGGTGTTGGCCGGTGCCCAGGTCGACGCACCAGTCATTCAGGCACACGGCAAGGTCAAAAATATAGGCATCCACCCCGGCAAAGTAGAAATCAAAGAAGCCGGTGAGTACAGGCGTGCCGCTGGTGGACTCGAACATCACGTTGTCGCGAAACAGGTCGGCGTGAATCGGGCCCCGGGGCAGGGCCGCGTATGCGGAGGAGGCTGCGGTGTGGTTTTGGTAAGCCAGCTCGCTTTTGAGCAGAGCTGCCTGCGCAGCTTCCAGGTGCGGCAGAACCACGGGCACGGTTTGGTTCCACCAGTCCAGGCCGCGCAGATTGGGTTGCGTCATGGAGAAGTCGCGCCCGGCCAGGTGCATCTTGGCCAGCATGGCGCCCACAGCGTCGCAATGCGCGGGCATGGGTTGCAGTTCGCTGCTGCCGCGCAACTTGTTGACCACGGCGGCCGGTTTGTCCTTGAGCTTGAACACCAGATCGCCATCGCGGTCGGCCATGGGCTCGGGCACGGCAATGTCGTGTACCGCCAGGTGCTTCATGAGCCGCAGGTAAAACGGGAGTTGCTCAAAGGTGAGCCGCTCAAACAGCGTCAGCACGTAATCGTGGGACTGGCCATCGAGCTCGGTACTGACGAAATAGTTGGTGTTTTCAATGCCACCCGAGCAGCCCTGCATGTGGGTGAGCTGGCCCAGTTTCAGCGCTTGCAGCAGGTCGCTGGCCTCCTGACGGGAGACTTCTGTATACACCGCCATGGCTTAAAACCCCAGAAGTTTCCAGCTGCGTTCGCCACTGGTGGGCTGAACCTGGTAAGCCGGCATGCCGCCTTTGGGCTGTACGGTGATGGTTTTGGTTTCGCCACCCACGCGCAATTCGTCAATGCGGTTGGCGGTGTCTTCAACCCGAATGCGCTCAATGCGTTTTTCAACCGGTGCGGTGTCCGCCTTGGCGCTGGCCTGGGGCGCAGCCGTCGGCGTTGACGTGGGTTGAACAGTTTGTGCCAGGCACAAGCCGGGCACAGCCAAGAGAAGGGGGAGGAGGATGGAAGCACGCATGAAAGCATTGTAGAACCAGGCGGGGCCTGTCGGAGAAGGGTCTGGAGCAGGCAAAATGGCGTTATGACCGACCAAGCCCCCCCGCCCAAAACCCTGTTGCTGGTTGACGGCTCCAGCTACCTGTACCGTGCATTTCATGCCATGCCCGACCTGCGCGCCGTGCCGGGCGACCCTGCCAGCCCGCCTACGGGCGCCATTCGCGGCATGATCAACATGCTACAAAGCCTGCGCAAGGAATACCACAGCGATTTTGCCGCCTGCGTATTTGACGCCAAGGGCCCGACCTTTCGCGATGTGCTCTACCCCGACTACAAGGCACACCGCTCCCCCATGCCAGATGACTTGCGCGCCCAAATTGAGCCTATTCATGAGGTGGTTCGGCTAATGGGCTGGACCGTGCTGGACGTCCCCGGCGTGGAGGCCGATGACGTGATTGGCACGCTGGCTGTGACGGCCGCGCACCAGGGCATTGAGGTGATTGTGAGCAGCGGCGACAAAGACCTGGCCCAGCTGGTGAACCAGCACATCACCATCATCGACACCATGAATGGCAAGCGCCGTGACTTGGCGGGGGTGGAGGCGGAGTTTGGTGTGCCCCCGCACCTGATGGTGGACTTTCAGACCCTGGTGGGTGACGTCATTGACAACGTGCCTGGCGTGCCCAAGGTGGGCCCGAAGACAGCCGCCAAGTGGCTGCAGGAATACGGCTCGCTCGACGCCATAGTGGCCCATGCTGACGCCATCAAGGGCGTGGTGGGTGAGAACCTGAAGAAATCGCTGGACTGGCTGCCGATGGGCCGCCAGTTGCTCACCATCAAGACCGATTGCGACCTCAACGGCTGGGTGCCCAACCTGCCCGCGTTGGACGCCATTGCCACTGGCGCCCCCGATAACGCAGCGCTGATAGATTTTTACGAGAAGTTCGGCTTCAAGGGCCTGGCCCGCATGCTGTCGGCCAATTCAACCAACTCCGCCAACTCCGGCAACGCAACCCAGCCAGCCCAGGCAGGTGGCGCCAAGGGGTCTGCCAAGGCCCGGGCCACAGCCCAGCGCGAACCCGGCTTGTTTGACGAGCCGCAGGGCGATCTGCCAGAGGCGCCGGCCTTGGTTCGCCGCACTGACTTGAGCTATGACACGGTGCTGACCTGGGAGGTTTTTGAGCGCTGGCTTGCCCGCGTGCAGGAAGCCGAGTTGGTGGCCGTAGATACCGAAACCACCTCACTTGACGAGATGCGCGCCCAGATTGTGGGCATCAGCTTGAGCATCACGCCCGCCGAGGCCGCCTATATTCCCCTGGCACACAGTTACCCCGACGCCCCGGCACAGTTGCCGCGCGACGAGGTGCTGGCGCGACTCAAGCCCTGGCTCGAGAATGCGGCG
>JBIKZP010000070.1:0-8542 GCA_044354655.1 Rhodoferax sp.
CACCGAGATTGCCAACTTTGCCAAGTACGAAATCAGCGGCCCGGGTGCCGAGGCTTTCCTGCTCCAGGTCATGACCAACACCATGCCCAAGATCGGCCGTCTGATGCTGACGCCGATGCTGAACCACAACGGCAAGATCATTGGCGACTTCACCATTGCCAAGGCCGCTGAGAACCGCTTCATGATGTGGGGCTCCAGCCAGGCGCAGGTCTACCACATGCGCTGGTTCGAGCAGCAGATGCCCAAGGACGGCTCGGTCAAGATTGAGCCCTACGGCATGAAGCTGGTGGGCCTGTCGATTGCCGGTCCGAAATCGCGTGAACTGCTGCAACGCCTGACGGACGACGATGTCTCCGGCGATACCTTCAAGTTCATGGACTACCGCGAGATGGAAATCGCCACCGTCAACGCCAAGGTCAACCGCGTCACCTACACCGGCGACCTGGGCTATGAAATCTGGGTTGCTCCTGAATACCAGCGCCGCTTGTACGAAAGCATCATGGCCGCCGGTGCTGACCTGGGTATCAAAAACTTCGGTATGCGCGCCCTCTTGTGCATGCGCCTGGAGAAAAACTTCGGCACCTGGTACCGCGAGTTCCGTCCCATCTACGGCCCGTTTGAAGCCGGCCTGGAGCGCTTTGTCAAACTCGACAAACCCGACTTCATTGGCAAGGCCGCCGCGCTGCAAGAAAAAACGCAAGGCCCCAAGAAAACCCGCATCTTCATGGTGGTGGACGCGCTGGACTGCGACGTCATGGGCGACGAACCCATCTGGGTGGACGGCAAGGTGGTGGGCTGGGTCACCTCGGGCGGCTACGGTCACTTTGTCGACCAATCGCTGGCACAGGGCTACATTCCGACCGAATTGTTCAAGCCCGAGATGAAGCTGGAGATTGAAATTC
The DNA here is from genome assembly GCA_044354655.1 of Rhodoferax sp. Lineage (GTDB taxonomy): Bacteria > Pseudomonadota > Gammaproteobacteria > Burkholderiales > Burkholderiaceae_C > Rhodoferax. The sequence continues at coordinate 903 of JBIKZP010000070.1, forward strand.
TGGGTGAGCGCCGGGCAGCACGTCTGCAAATGGACCCACCGTTTGACCCTGAAGCCAAACGCATGAGGATGTAATCACCATGGCTGAACGTACCGGCGAGCGCTATTCGATCTGGTCGCTGCTCAAGCATGCAATGGGCGGCCACAAGGGTTGGGAGCGCGCCTGGCGCGACCCCAGCCCGAAGAAAACCTACGACGTCATCATCGTCGGCGGCGGCGGCCATGGACTGGCCACCGCCTACTACCTGGCCAAAAACCACGGCATCAAAAACATTGCCATTCTGGAGAAGGGCCACGTCGGCTCGGGCAATGTGGGGCGCAACACCACCATCGTTCGCTCCAACTACATGATGCAGGACAACACGCCGTTCTACGAGCACTCCATGGAGCTGTGGCGCGGTTTGTCGGAAGACCTCAACTACAACGTGATGTTCTCGCCGCGCGGCTACCTGTTCGCCGCCTGCTCGCAAGGCACGCTGGACGGCCTGGTGCGCCGCGCCAACATCATGCGCCTCAACGGCATACGCGCTGAAATTCTCACGCGCGAAGAAATCATGAAAGAGGCGCCCTACCTCGACTACTCCGACACCGCGCGCTTTCCTATTTACGGCGGCATGCTGCAACCCGACGCCGGCACCGCACGGCACGACGCGGTGGCCTGGGGCTACGCCCGCGCAGCCGACCAGATGGGCGTGGACATCATCCAAAACTGCGAAGTGCAAGACTACATCTGGGCTGGTGAACGCATTGTGGGCGTGAAGACCAACCGGGGTGACATTCATGCCGGCAAGGTGGGCATTGCCGTGGCAGGCCACACCTCGGTGCTGGCGCAAAAAGCCGGCCTGTCTTTGCCAATTGAAAGCCATGTGCTGCAAGCCTTTGTCAGCGAGTCCATCAAACCCGTGGTCAACCACGTGGTGGTGTGGTCGGCCACGTACTTTTATGTCTCGCAGTCCGACAAGGGCGGCCTGGTGTTTGGCGGCCACATTGACCGCTACAACTCCTACGCCCAGCGCGGCAACCTGGCCAACTGGGGCGAGACCATGCAGGGGCTGGTGAGCCTGGTGCCGTTTGCCGCGCGCTTGCGCTTGCTGCGCAGCTGGGGCGGCATCATGGACATGACGCCTGACGGCAGCCCCATCATCACCACCACGCCGGTGCCGGGTCTGTACCTAAACGGCGGCTGGTGCTACGGCGGCTTCAAGGCCACCCCGGCCTCTGGCTGGTGTTTTGCCCACACCATTGCCAACGACACGCCGCACCCGTACAACGCCGGGTTCACCATGGACCGGTTTGCCAAAGGCCGCTACATCGACGAGGCCGGCTATGGCCCTTACAACCATCTCCAGTAAGGCATGACATGTTAAGAATCCATTGCCCCTACTGCGGTGTGCGCGACCACGAAGAGTTTTCTTACTTTGGCGACGCCACCAAGCATTACCCCGGCCTGGAGGCCGAGCACCACGACGGCTGGGTTGAAGCCGTCTACATGCGCAACAACCCCAAGGGGGTTCACCACGAGTTTTGGCAGCACACCATGGCGTGCCGGCGCTGGCTGGTGGTCAAGCGCCACACCGTCACGCACGACATTCTGGCCGTGATGCCCGCCAACGAACGGCCCGTGCAAAAACCTGAGCACAAGCTTGAACAAAGGCCTGCGCCATGAGCAACAACACACACCCCTCAACTGCCGCACCAGCCGGTGCCTGCCGCACGCCCCAGGGCGGCCGCATTGACCGTGGCCAGACGGTGCAGTTCCGCTTCAATGGCGAAACGCTGACCGGTTACGCCGGCGACACCGTAGCTGCCACGCTGCTGGCGCACGGCCACCACCTGGTGGCGCGCTCCTTCAAGTACCACCGGCCCCGCGGCATCATGGCGGCAGGCATTGAAGAAGCCAATGCCCTCTTGACCGTGGGCAGCGGCAACACCACCGAGCCCAATATCGCGGCCACCGTGATCGAGTCGCACAACGGCTTGCAAACGCGCACGCAAAACGCCTGGCCATCGGTCAAGTTTGACCTGATGGCGGTGAACAACCTGCTCTCCAGCGTGTTTGTGGCGGGCTTTTATTACAAGACCTTCATGCCCTCGCTGAAGGGCTGGATGTTTTTTGAACACTTCATTCGCAAGGCCGCCGGCCTGGGCCGCGCCGACGAACAGCCTGACCCCGAGCGCTACGACTGGCACCACGGTTTTCCCGATGTGCTGGTGGTGGGCTCCGGCCCCGCCGGCCTGAGCGCTGCGCTAGGCGCAGCGCAAGCTGGCCTGGACGTCACCTTGGTGGAGCAGGACTTTGAGTGGGGCGGCTCGCTGCTCAACCACGCGGTAGACAGCGCGCAGGCGCAATGGCTGGCGCACATGCTGAAAGCCTTGCAGGCCACCGGCCGTGTCACGCTGCTCAAACGTTCCACCGCCTTTGGCCTGTTTGACGGCAACACCGTCGGCGTGATGGAACGCAGCGCCCCGGGCGTGGCCGATGCCGCGCGTGGCGTGCCGCGCCAGCGGCTGCACATGCTGCGCGCCAGAAGCGTGGTTATGGCTTGCGGCGCGCTTGAGCGCCCCTTGCTGTTTGCCGGCAACGACCGTCCGGGCGTGATGCTCAGCGGCGCTGTGGGCACCTATCTCAACCGCTACGGCGTGGTGGCCGGCCAACGTGCTGTCTTTGGCACCAACAACAACGCCGCCTATGGCGACGCCATGGCCCTGGCCCAAGCCGGTGCCCAGGTGCACCTGGCCGACCTGCGCCCCCAAGTCGACGCAGCCCTGCTCGCCCAGGCCAAAGCGGCGGGTGTAGAGGTGATGCTGGGTACCGCCATCGTCGGCGCACAAGGCGCCAGCCGCGTGAACAGCTGCCTGCTCGCTTCTTACGACATGGCCACCGGCCAGGTCAGTGCCCAACAAACCCGCCATGCCGTCGATCTGGTGGCCATGTCGGGCGGCTGGACGCCTTCGGTGCACCTGAGCTCGCACCGCGGCATTCGCCCGGTTTACAACGCGGAGCTGCACAGCTTTGTCCCCGGCGGCTTTGACCGTGCGCACTTTGGTGCCGGCAGCATGATGGGCACCCACACCCTGGACGCCGCCATTGCCAGCGGCTGGCAAGCGGCCCAGCAGGCCGTGCAAACTTGCGGCCAAACCTTGAGCGGAGGCGCCCCGGCCGGTCCGCAGGCGCCAGACACCAGCTTGGCTTTCACCAGCGTGGCACCTATTGCCGTGGCGAACCCGGTGGACAAAACCTTTGTCGATTTCCAAAACGACGTCTCAGTCAGCGACATTGACCTGGCGCACCTGGAAGGCTACCAGTCGGTGGAGCACCTCAAGCGTTACACCACCCTGGGCATGGGCACCGACCAAGGCAAAACTTCCAACCTCAACGCACTGGCCATCATGGCCACACGGCGCGGTTTGGGCATAGCCGAAGTGGGCACCACCACCTTCCGCCCGCCCTACAGCCCCGCCACCATCGGCATGCTGGCCGGTCGCAGTGTGGGGTCGCATCTGGCCCCGGTGCGCCGCACCGCCATGCACGACTGGCACGAGGCCCACGGCAGCGTCAAGGTCGAAGCCGGCTACTGGATTCGCCCGCTGTGGTACAGCACGCACGGCACCACCTTGTCTGATGCGTACAAAGCCGAGATGGCCTTGGTGCGCGAGAACGTAGGCATCGCCGATGCGTCCACCCTGGGCAAGATTGATGTGCAAGGGCCAGACGCTGCCGAGTTCTTGAACCGCGTGTACGTCAACGGCTTTGCCAAGCTGCCGGTGGGCAAGGCGCGCTACGGCTTCATGCTGCGCGAAGACGGCATCGTGATGGACGACGGCACCACCAGCCGCATCTCGGACACCGAATTTTTCATGACCACCACCACCGGTCAGGCCGGCAAGGTGATGAGCCACCTGGAATTTTTGCTGCAAGTGGTGTGGCCCGAGCTGCGCGTGACCGTGGCCTCGGTCACCGACCAGTGGGCCGCCATGAGCGTGGCCGGACCGAAGTCGCGCGACGTGCTGCGCGCTGCCTTCCCGCAGGTGGACTTCAGCACTGAAGCCATTGGCCACATGGGCTTGTTGGACGTAGCGCTGACCGGCGAACTTGAGGGCGCCACCATCCGCATCATTCGCCTGACCTTCTCGGGCGAACTGGCCTACGAGGTGTTCACGCCTATGCATTTTGGCCAGCGCATCTGGGACCACCTCCTGCACGTGGGCCAAGCTTGGAACTTGCAGCCCTACGGCCTGGAAGCCCTGGCCTCCTTGCGCATTGAAAAAGGCCACGTGGTGGGCTCCGAGATGGACGGCCGCACCACGCTGGACGACATGGGTGCCGGCGGCATGGCCAGCAAGATCAAACCCTTTTGGGGCGACGCGCTGCGCCGCAGCGAACACCTGGCCCGCCCCGACCGCCCCACCCTGGTGGGCCTGGAGCCGGCCGAGGAAGGCGCTTCACCCTCCAACGGCGCCATTCTGTTCTTTGCCAACGACAAAATAGCCGGCCATGGCCGCGGCCACATCACCTCCACCACGTACAGCAAATCTCTGGGTAAATCCATTGGGCTGGGCCTGCTGCAAGGCGGCAAGAGCCGCATAGGCGAGGTCATCATTGCGGCCTCGCCGGTGCATGGTAAACAATACAAACTGCGGGTGGTCGACCCCTGCTTCCTGGACGCCGAAGGAGTGCGCTACCGTGTTTGATACCACCCCGCTTTACCGCAGCCCCTTTGAGGGCCACACACCGGGTACACAAGCCGCCGCCGATGGCAGCGTGGGCGTGCACCTGCACGCCGGCATGCTCAGCCAGGTCACCCAGGTCAGCACCTGGGGCAGCGGCATTGACGCGCTGTGCCAGCAACTGCACACGGCCCTGGGCCAGCCCGTACCGGCACACACCGGCCAGACCCAGGCCACCGCCCTGGGCCTGTGCCTGCGCACTGGACCGCAAGAGTTTTTAGTGGTCAACCAGTCCAGCAGCCCAAATGCGAGCAACACAACAGCACTACTGCGTCAGCACATCAGTGCCGACATGGGAACTGTCACCGACCTGAGCCACGCCCGCTGCCAAATCAGTATTGAAGGCCCACAATGCGTGGCCACCCTGGGCAAGCTGTTTGCGCTGGACTTCAGAGCCGCCGCCTTCCCCATCAACGAGGTCAAACTCAGCGGCACCCACCACATGCCCTGCGCCCTGCTGCGCACCGGCCCCTACAGCTTGGTGCTGTACGCCTTCAGCTCTTACGCCTTTGACACCCTGGCCACGCTGATGGATGCGGCGCGGGAATATGGGGTGCAGTTGAGTCGGTAATGGTGGATGCGGCAATCGGAATTAAGCACCCATCCCTGCATGGGCCAACCTACCCCGAATGCCGCAGCAAAAAATCTCGCACCGCTGCAAAAGACGCTTCCCGCATTTCTTCAAAGTAGCCATGTCGGGCGCCCGGCAGCAGGTGCAGTTCTGCGCCTGCAATGCGCTGCGCCAGCAGGTGGGCATTACCAGGCAGGTTGACGGGGTCGTCGCTGCCGTGAATCACCAGCGTGGGCTTGTTGATGCGGGGCAGGCTGTCCCAGGTGTCGTGCGCCTCGCTGGCCTGGTAGTGCAGGCGGCGGGCATGGGCGGGCAAAGGGGCCGCCCACAGCGCGGCGATTTCATTTGCCAGTTCCTGGTTCGCGGCAATCCAATCGGGCGTGAAAGAGGTTTCCAGCAAGGCCAACACGTCCGTGCTGCGCAGGGCTTTGTCCGCCGCTGCCGACCGTGGCAGGCCGTGGGCATTGCCTGGCGTGGTGGCACCCAACACCAGCGCCCTTAGCCGATCCGGGTGGTCAATAGCCAGCCATTGCGCTACCCGACCGCCCATGGAAATGCCGTAGACGTGTGCGCGCGCCACGGCCAAATCGTCCAGTACCGCAATGGCGTCGGCGGCAAAACCGCGTGTGCTGTAGGCGGGGCTGGCAGGTTTATCGCTCTGGCCGGTGCCCCGGTAGTCCCACACAATGACCTGAAACTGCGTGGCAAAGTCTTGCACCACCCGCGCCCATTCGCGGTGGTCGCAACACTGCCCGGCCAACAGCAGCAGCGCTGGGCCAGTCCCGTGAGACTCGTAATACAGTTGGACGCCATCGGGGCTGTGGGCAATAGGCATAGTGTCTAAAAGTTCAACTCAAGCAGCAGCATACCAATCAATTTTAAAAATTGCATCCCTACCCCCGGCTGGATTCCCCCCTAAACTGGCAGAATCATGACCGGCTTAGGCGCCAGTCGTGGCGCACGCACCGCTTGGTGACACACCTTCCATTTCTAGAGACTCAACATGACAACACACGCTTTGAAAATTGGTTTTATTGGCTTGGGCGCTTTGGGCGAGGGCCTTTGCAACAACCTGGTGAAGGCCGGCTACTCGGTCACCGTCAACGACCTGAACAAAGACCTGGCGCAGCGCCTGCTGGCGGGTGGCGCCCAGTGGTCGGACGATGTGGCCGGCACCTGCCGCGACGCGGACGTGGTCATTACCGTGCTGCCATCGCCCGCTATTTCGCGCAAAGTGGTTGAAGGCGCCGGCGGCGTGTTTGACAACCTGAAGGCCGGCGGCACCTGGATTGAGATGAGCACCACTGACATGGAAGACCTGCTGCGTCTGGCCGATGTGGCCAAGACCAAAGGCCTTACCGTGTTGGAATGCCCGGTGACCGGCGGCGTGCACTTGGCCAATTCGGGCGAAATCACCGTGCTGGTGGGCGGCGAGCAAGCCACCTTTGACCGTGTCTCAAACGTACTGAGCACCATGGGTGGCGAGATCATTTACATGGGCAAGATGGGCAACGCCTCGGTGGTCAAGGTGGTCACCAACATGCTGGCCTTTATTCACCTGATTGCAGCTGGCGAAGCCATGATGCTGCCGGCCAAATACGGCGTGGACCCGGACGCGACCTACCGCGCCATTCGCGCCAGCTCCGGCAACAGCTTTGTGCATGAGACCGAGTCCAAGCTGGTGCTCTCGGGCAGCTACAACGTCAAATTCACCATGGACCTGGCCTGTAAAGACCTCGGCCTGGTCAACGGCATTGCCGAAAAAATTGGCGTGCCGCTGGAGTTGGGCTCCATGGCGCAGCAAATTTTCCGCCGTGCGCGCGGCCTGTACGGCAGCCAGGCGCAGTCGCCCGAAGTGGTGCGCATGATTGAGCAGGCCTGCGGTCTGGAGTTGCGCGCCCCGGGTTACCCGACCGAGCTCGTGGCCGAATAAGTTATCCGTTCTACCCTTTTAAAGGTCTGCCATGCATTCACTGAGTCACCAGGACTGGCTTGACAAAGCCAAGCACCTGAACATTGCCACCGGCTTGTTTCTGGACGGGCAGTATGTGCCGTCACAAGACGGGGCCACGTTTGACTGTATCAACCCGGCCGATGGCTCGCTGATTGCAAAAATGGCCAAAGGCCAGGCCGCCGATGTGGACGCCGCCGTGGCCAGTGGCCTGAGGGCTTGGAACGACCGGCGCTGGCGCGGTCTGGCACCGCGCGCGCGCATGCAGGTGCTTTTTAAGTTTGCCGACCTGATTGAGCAGCACGCCAATGAGCTGGCCTTGCTGGAAACGCTGGACATGGGCAAACCCATCAGCGACGTGCTGAACATCGACCTGCCGGAAGTCACCAAA
>JBIKZP010000449.1:0-2800 GCA_044354655.1 Rhodoferax sp.
GGGCGCGAATGTCGCCGAGCAGGCGGTCAATGGCAGCCGGCGAGAACAGGCTGGGTGTACCCCCGCCGATGAAGATGCTGTGCACGGTGCGCCCCCAGATCAGCGGCAAAGCGGCCTCCAGATCGGCCACTACGGCGTCAAGGTAATGCTGCTCGGGCAGCTCGCCACGGCCAATTTCATGGGAGTTGAAATCGCAATACGGACATTTTTTCAGGCACCAGGGCAGATGTACGTAAAGGGACAAGGGCGGCAAAGCCGCGAGTTGCAGCAAGCCAGGGCGCATGTAGTGCGCCATATCCTGCGGACCAGCAGGTACGGGGTGGGCCGGGTGGGCGGGGACCGAATGGATGGGAATCATGGCTTGCCAGTCGAAGCAGCCGGGCTGGACAACCACCGCTCGCGCATGAGCGCCACCATGGCTTGCGCTGCTCGGCCGCGGTGGCTGTTGGCGTTTTTCACCTCGTTAGGCAACTGGGCAAAAGTCTGGCCAAACTCAGGAATGAACATGACCGGGTCAAAGCCGAAACCGTTGCTGCCCACAGGGGCACGTGTGATCTCGCCGACCACACGGCCCGAGGCAATCAGCGGCTCTGGGTCGTGCTCAGAACGCACCGCCACCAGGGTGCTCACCAGGGCAGCGCGCCGGTTGTCTTGGTGCTGCATTTGCGCCAGCAAAGCACGCACGTTGTTGTCATCTCCCTTTTCGTAGCCAAACTGGGTGGCGTAGTAGGCGGTGTCCACGCCAGGCAAACCACCAAAGGCGTCCACACACAAGCCTGCGTCGTCGGCCACGGCGGGCAAGCCGCCCAGGCGTGCGGCATGGCGGGCCTTGGCCAAGGCGTTTTCCACAAACGTGTGAAAGGGTTCGGCCGCCTCAGGAATGCCCAACTCGCCTTGCGGGATCAACTCAAAACCCAGTGGCGCAAACATGGCCTGCAGTTCAGCCAATTTGCCGCGGTTGTTGGATGCCAAAATGATTTTCATAAAAAAGTCTGTCGCCCCAGTCACATGATGGGGCTTGCGGTTTACGGCAAGAGCGACTGCTTTTGCAGCGCCACCAAATTCTGGATGCCGAGTTCAGCCAAGGCCAGCAGGTCATTCATCTCGCTGCGCGAAAATGCCAGCCCTTCAGCGGTACCCTGCACTTCAACAAAATGGCCGGCGCCAGTCATGACGACATTCATATCGGTGTCGCAGGCCGAGTCTTCGGTGTATTCCAAATCCAGCAAGGGGGTGCCCTGCACAATGCCCACCGAAATGGCCGCCACGTGGTCACGAATGGGCGACTGGCTGAGTTTGCCCTGGGCCAGCAAATGGTTCACCGCGTCCTGGGCGGCAATGAAAGCGCCCGTAATGGCCGCTGTGCGGGTGCCACCATCGGCCTGAATCACGTCACAGTCCAGGTGAATGGTGCGCTCTCCCAGAATGGACAGGTCGAAAACGGCGCGCATGGAGCGGCCAATGAGGCGCTGAATTTCCTGGGTGCGGCCACTTTGCTTGCCGCGTGCGGCTTCTCGGTCGTTGCGGGTGTGGGTGGCGCGCGGGAGCATGCCGTATTCGGCGGTCACCCAGCCTTCGCCGCTGCCTTTTTTGTGGCCCGGAACTTTTTCTTCCACCGAGGCCGTGCACAACACTTTGGTGTTGCCAAACTCAATCAGCACCGAGCCTTCGGCGTGCATGGTGTAGTGGCGGGTGATGCGCACTGGCCGCAGGGCATTGGCAGCGCGCGCGCTGTTTCTGGAAAATTCACCCATAGCTACCTCAATTCAAAGAGTGGGATTAAAACACTGTGCCCGCACCCTGGCCCTAAACCGGGGCCATTAAAGACCGTTAGGGGCGTCTGGGACCAGCGCATCCAGTTGTAGCCGCAGCTTTTCGCGCCAACTCAAGCGGCTAAAGTGGCGCTCGCCCTCCTCTCGCAAGGCTTCTTGCAAAGCCAACGCTGACGGCGGCCGGGCCTGCGGCTCCAGCGCCATGCACCAAGCCACCAGGCAGAGCAGGTTGTCGGAGTAAATGCCGCGCAGCCGCAACAGCCCCAAGTCCAGCCTGTCGCTTGCCAAACGCTTGACGGCCTCTTGCGGCGCTTGGCCGGTCATGCAGGCATACACCACAGCGCCCCATGCATAAATATCGGTCCAGGGCCCCGGAGCTGCGCCGCGTTGGTACATCTCGGGCGCGGCAAAACCGGGCGTATAGACCGTGCGAGCAGGTAATTGGCGTTGACTGAGGCTGGCGCGCGCGGTACCAAAATCAATCAGCACCACCTGGTTTTCCTGGGTAACTAGTAAGTTGGCGGGTTTGATGTCCAAGTGCAGCCACTGGTGTTGATGCACTGCGCACACGCCACTCAGCACCTCATCGGCCAATGAACGAATAGTGGATTCACGCAGCACTTTGGGTTGCTGCAGTTGGCGGGCCGTAGTGATGAAGTCTTGCAGCGAAGAACCTTCTAGGTAGTTCATCACCAGGTAGACCGTCCCATTGGCCTGGAAAAAATTGACCACACGCACCACACCCGGATGAGAAATTTGGGCCAAAGACCGGCCTTCGGCAAAAAAAGCCTTTAACCCTTGCTGATACAGCGCCTCTTTGCCAGGCTGCACCTGCGCGGTGCAGTCACCGGGGACGCGCCAGGTCAGGTCTTTTGGAAGGTATTCCTTGATGGCCCACGGCTGGCCCTGCGGGTCTCTGGCCAGGTAGACCACGCCAAAGCCCCCGCCAGCGAGTTTGCGTTCAAGCCGGTAGCCCCCAAGCCAGGTGTCAGGGGGCAGCGGAGCAGGCGGGGTAGAAGACATTAATT
>JBIKZP010000450.1:0-2796 GCA_044354655.1 Rhodoferax sp.
CGCTGTCGTCCTGGGGCATGATGGCCTTGAGTGGTTTGGTGGGCATTTTTGTAGGCGATACCGCCCTGTTTGCCGCCATGAACCGCCTGGGGCCGCGCCGCACCGGCGTGCTGTTTGCCACCCACGCAGTATTTGGCGCCTTGTTGGGTGTTTGGGTGCTGGGCGAGCGCATGAACCTGCAGGCTGCAGCGGGTGGCGCCCTCACCGTGGCGGGCGTGATGACCGCCGTATTGCTGGGCAAGCGCAAGGAAGACGACCACGCCTGGGAAGCCGACCGGGGCCATGTGGGCTTGGGTGTGGCGCTGGCTTTGGTGGCGGCGGCGTGCCAGGCCTTGGGCTCCTTCATTGCCAAGCCTTTGATGACGGCAGACGTTGACCCCATGACCGCTTCAGCCGTTCGTGTGACCGCGGGCAGCATCGCGCACTGGGTGGTGCTGTGGCTGGGCTTTGCGGTGGCCAAGCCGCACCGGCCGGCCAATTTGCGTGTGCTGGCGCAAACCGCCTTGAACGGTTTCTTGGGCATGGGTGTGGGCATGTCGCTGGTGCTACTGGCCTTGAAAAAAGGCGACGTCAGCACGGTGGCGATTCTCTCGTCGGTGTCGCCCGTTTTGGTGTTGCCATTGCTCTGGCTTTACCTGCGCCGCCCCCCCGCGCCCGGTGCTTGGCTGGGCGCCGGCATGACTGTGATGGGCACCGCACTGATCTTGCTGCGGTAGGGGTGAGTCCGCGCTTGGGCCTGTCCTGAGCGTGCCGATGGCGCCGCAACGACTCAAACTGCCTTCAAGCGTAGGTTTGCCAACTGGCGTGTTCGGGGGCGTCTAGGTGGGCCAGGGAGTTGAAGGTTTGCAGGGTGTGGCGCTTGGGGTTGAAGGCGAACTCGGTCACTGCGCTGTTGCGGATGCGCAGGTTGAGTTCAATGGTGGTCTCGGGGGTAGTTCTCAGTACGTGGCCCACGGCGGTAGAGATGGGGCCGCCACTGGAGACCATCAGCACGTGGCCCTCGCAGTTTTTTCGCACATGGTCCAGCGCGTTGGAAACACCTTGCACAAACTCGGGGTAGCTAGGCATGCCTTGCGGGCTGACCACGCCGTTCATCCACTGCGTGAGGCCGTCGCGTAGCAGCCTAAAGTGGTGGCGGTACATCTCGGGGGTGTCGGCTTTTTCCAGGGGCAGCGGGTGGATGGCGGCAATGACGGCCTCGCTGTCGTATTCGTTCAGGCCGGGCCAGGCCAGTGCGGTCAGCTCGGTGCCCATGCCGCGGTTAATGCCCGCCAGGGTTTGCTGATGGCGGCGCAGCGTGCCGCTCAGCACCTGGTTAAACACCAAGCCCTTGCTTTTGAAGTACTCGCCCAGACGCACGCTTTGTTGCTCGCCCAGGGGGCTGAGTTGATCGTAATCTGCAGCGCCAAATGAAGCCTGGCCGTGGCGTACTAAATAGAGGGTGCCCATGGCCGGGATTTTCCGGAGTTGCCACTGGGCTTTCTGTCTCGGGTGTGACCTGCGGCGGTGCGCTTTGTAGCATGCGCGACAGTGGTGTTGGCGGGCAGACGCCTATTTTTATAATGCGCCCATGAGCTCGAACCCCGTATCCCCATCACTTGCGCATTCGTCCACACGCTGGCAGTTCTGGATCGATCGTGGCGGCACGTTCACCGACATCGTGGCCAAGCGGCCCGACGGCAGCCTGGTCACCCACAAGCTGTTGTCTGAAAACCCCGAACAATACGGCGATGCGGCGATTGCAGGTATTCGCCACTTGCTGGGTTTGCAGCCTCACCAACCTATTTCGGCAGACCAGGTGGCGTGCGTGAAGATGGGCACCACCGTGGCCACCAATGCGCTGCTGGAGCGCAAGGGTGAACCCACGCTGCTGGTCACCACCCAGGGTTTCAGGGATGCCTTGCGCATTGCCTACCAAAATAGGCCGCGCTTGTTTGACCGCCATATCGTGCTGCCGGAGTTGCTGTACCAAGAGGTACTGGAGGCGCGCGAACGCCTGGGTGCCCACGGGGATGTGGTGCAAGCGCTGGACGTGGCGCATCTGCGGACCGGTTTGGAGGCGGCGTTTGCGCGTGGCTTGCGCAGCGTGGCCGTGGTGTTCATGCACGGCTACCGTTACACGGCGCACGAGCAAGCCGCCGCCGATTTGGCGCGCGCGGTAGGCTTCACCCAGGTGAGTAGCTCCCACGGCACCAGCCCGATGATGAAGTTTGTTAGCCGTGGCGACACCACCGTGGTAGATGCCTATTTGTCGCCCATCCTGCGCCGCTATGTGCACCAGGTGGCGGCAGACATGCCGGGGGTAAAGCTGTATTTCATGCAGTCATCGGGGGGGCTGGCCGACGCCCATGTATTTCAGGGCAAAGACGCCATTCTTTCGGGGCCCGCTGGCGGCATCGTGGGTATGGCGCGCACCGCCGAGTTGGCCCATATGGAAGAGGCGCACGCAGAGGGTGTGAAGGTGATTGGTTTTGACATGGGGGGCACGTCAACTGATGTGTCCCACTATGCGGGTGAGTTTGAGCGCGAGTTTGAAACCCAGGTGGCCGGGGTGCGAATGCGTGCGCCCATGATGAGCATCCACACCGTGGCAGCCGGCGGTGGCTCCATTCTGAGCTTTGACGGTGCCCGCTTGCGCGTCGGGCCACAAAGTGCGGGCGCCAACCCCGGGCCGGCCAGCTACCGACGCGGCGGCCCACTGACCGTGACCGACGCCAACGTGATGTTGGGCAAGTTGCAACCGGCGTACTTTCCGCCCGTGTTTGGTCCGCGCGCCAACGAGCCCTTGAACCATGC
>JBIKZP010000451.1:0-2793 GCA_044354655.1 Rhodoferax sp.
AACCGCATTGCAGGCCGTGCTCTTTGTAAAAGCCTTCTTGCACGGCGTGCAGCACGCCTTTGTTGGCCAGGCCTTCCACGGTGAGCACTTCAGAGCCATCGCACTGAATCGCCAAGTGGGTGCAGGATTTGACCGATTGGCCGTCGATGTCCACCGTACAAACACCGCAGTGGCTGGTTTCGCACCCGATGTGGGCACCGGTCAGGTTGAGTTCTTCGCGCAAAAAATGGATCAGCAGGGTGCGCGGCTCAACGGCTTTTTCTTCCTTCTTGCCGTTGACAGACATGGTGACGAGTTTTTTAGACATGTGAGCTTCCTTGTTTGTTATGAGCAACGTGACCAGGCTTTGTTCAAAGCGCGCTTGACCATCTCACCGGCCATGGCGGTCTTGTATTCAATGTCTCCGCGCAAGTCTTCGGCGGGGTCGCAAACGGCAATGGCGGCCTCCATGGCAGCCTGCACATTGGCGGCGTTGAAAGGCTTGTTGAGCAGGGCGGCTTCAGCAGCTTCTGCGCGCAATGCGGTGGGCGCTACGTTGGTCAAGGCAATGCGCACGTGGGAAACCTGGTCGCCATGCTTGCGAATGACCACCGCACAGCCGGCCGTGGCCCAGTCGCCGGTTTTGCGTTTGAGTTTTTCGTAGGCGTAGCCTGTGCCCTGCGCAAAGGCAGGCACGCGAATGGCACACATGACCTCGTTTTCTTCGAGCTGCGTCATGTAGGTGCCCAGAAAAAACCCGTCGGCTGCCACGGTGCGGCGGCCATTCGGGCCTTCGAGCACAAAGGAGGCTTCTATCGCAATCGAGAGGGCCGGGTGGTCGTTGCCGGGGTCGCCATGGGCAATGTCGCCGCCAATGGTGCCGCGGTTGCGCACTTGCGGGTCAGCAATCAGCTTGGCCGCTTCGCACAGCAAAGGTACCTTGGCTTGCAAAATAGGGGAGGTGATGAGGTCGTTTTCCACCGTCATGGCACCAATGACCACCGTTGTCCCATCTTCACAAATGCCCTTGAGTTCGGGTATGCGGTTGATGTCGATCAGATGCTCGGGCTGGGCAAAGCGCAGTTTCATCATGGGCAGCAGGCTGTGCCCACCTGCGAGCAACTTGGCTTCCGAGCCCAATTGGCCAAGCAAGGCAACAGCCTCACCCACGGTTTTAGGCGCGTGGTATTCAAAACGCGGTGGAATCATCGAGGTCTCCTGTGGTTTTGTTTGAAAACAGAGATCAGTATTGGGTAGAGTCCTTTTCCTATTTTTTAGTACGGCATTCATCTCGCAGGTCATTTTTTGGTCGATTTTTCGCACCAAGCGCTTTTTTTCGCGCATGAAATGCGTTGGTCAAATTTTTGGGTAGACGCAATCAGGGAATATCCTTAGGCCGGCTGGCACTGGTAGTTACCCTTGAAATGAAGGCCGTCAAGCCTTTGAAGTGGGTCGTCGGGGCTTTTTTCCCGCGCCTGCAGACCTCAACCCAAGCCCAGAGCCGCGCGCAAGCGCCCCACTTCGCTGCGCGATACAGGAATTAGCGGCGTTTTTTTCCCCTTAAGCGCCACGTGTGTCTTGCTGCCGTCGCGGCCCAATTCCAGCACCGCTTGCAGGTTGACAATGAAGCGCCGATGCACCCGCATGAACTGTGCGGGGTCCAGGCGCAAGGCCAGGTCACCGATGCTCAAGTTGCAAAAGTGGTAACCGTCCCGGGTCAGTACACGGGTGGAGTGGGCCTGCGACTCCAGGCAGAGCACATCTTGGGTGTCGACAAAAGACACTTTCTGGTTGGATACCAGAGGAATACGGGACAAACGCACATTTCTGACCGGCGCCTCTGCAAGGGGTTGCTCCTGACCCACCACTTGGGTGACGTCGTAGAACACCAGCACAAAGCCAGTGGTGTTGCCTTGTTCGTTGCCCAACCGGCTGACTTTGATCAACAGCACCTGCTCGGGGATGTTGATGATCATCGTCATCGGCCCCACATTAGCCATGGGGCAACCAGAGGCTTCGTCCAGCAAGAACTTGACCTTGGGTTTGGAGCGCTCGGGGTGAAAAGAGGTGACGAGTTTGTCAAACGGCTGTTTTTCATCCACCGGCAATACCCGCCGCGCAAAGTCGTTCATCGCCACCACATGGCGTTTCGCATCGAGGTGAATGACGCCGATGTCGAACTTCTCAAACAAGTAAAGGCTCGGGTTGGGAGCGATCTTGGCATCCATCGTTTTTTGCCTCTTGCGCCACTATGTTGCGGCTTTTTGGGGTGGTAACTTGGGCTGCCAGACCGCAATCAAGGGCATGGATTAGCCGGGGACGACTTTACCAACTATTTGCCACGCGCGTTGGTCAAGCGAGCTACTCGGAGCTTGCTGGCGCCACCGAAGTCTTCCAAACGGGAATGATTCCCTGCGCAATCAGCACGCCAAGCCCCACGATGGTGGCGGCCAAGGGTTGTATCCAATTCCATTCGCCGCCCAGTGCAAACAGGATGACCATGACGTAGAACGGTGTGGCATTGATATGCAGAGAAGACAGCGCAATGCCCAGGCTGCCAATGGCCAGAATCCAGAGCAACTGGCTGATGGCCAGACCGCCAATAGAAAAAATCGCCAAAGCGCCGAGTTCCTTCAGGCCCAGCGTCTGCCAGTCTGGACCGGGGCCGCCCCACATGGCGCTTGCTGTTGCCGCTAGGGAGGTGGCGAGGGCAGCGCCCACCAACGTAATGGTGCTCCGTCCCAGGGCCGTGAGCTGCGGGAAGGAGGTGACGGTCATGCGAGAACCCAAGGTGTACAGCATGATGGAGCCGAA
>JBIKZP010000452.1:0-2787 GCA_044354655.1 Rhodoferax sp.
ATCAAAAGCTGGGGCACCGCCAGCGCTTTTTTGGCGCCGTAATTAGCCACCACACTGTCAAAGCGGTACTCACCCCGAATACTTCCGACCACCACGGGCATCTCCTGCCCGTGGTGGTCGTCTTGCAAAGCCCACAGCCGGTCCAGGCCTTGCAGCGCCGCCTTGGCGTGTGCCCACTGAACCAATTGACCCGGAATCATGGATACCGGCGACAGCACCCGCCCTGACAAGATGGAGCAGGCGATCAAGGCGCCCTGGGAGAGCTCCCCGCGGCTCACCAGCAAGGCCCCGGCGGCCACCATCAGCGTGTAGGACACTTGCTGCAAGGCCGCAGCCAGGTGCTGGGAATGCTCGCTGACGTTGCGCATCTGCAGGTCATTTTGTCGCGCATCGTCCGAGGTCTTGAGCCAGCGCGACAGCATGCGCCAACCACCCTGACCCGACTTGATGCTCTCCGCCCCCTCAATGGTCTCCACCAGCAGGCCCGTTTTTTTATTACTGGCCGCGTTGGACTTCTTGGCAAACGAATCGACCTGCTTGCGGTAATAAAAACCAATGGCCGTACAGACCATAAAAAAGGTCAGGGGTATCAAAGCCAGCCAACCAGCGATGAGCACAATCACCAGTAAAAACAGCACGGCAAAGGGCGCGTCCACCAATAAATTGGTGGTGACCGACGTAAAGAAGCCGCGCACTGTCTCGTAACCCCGCATTTGTGCGGCCAGACCGCCCACGCTTTGCGGCAACTGGTCCAGCCGGATCGCCAAAAAGCGCAGGTAAATGGTGCGCGCCAGACGCTGGTCAACTTCGTCGATCAAGCGCTCATACAAGCTGCTGCGCACGCGCTTGGCCACCAGCTCAAACAGAATCGCGCCCAACACCCCGAGCGTCAGCACCAACAAGGTTTGCGAGGCCGCCGTAGGGATCACCCGGTCATACACCTGCATGCTGTAAAACGAAGTCGCCAGCGCCACCACACTGATCATCATCCCGCCCAGGAGCGCATCGCGCAGCAGCTTGCGGTGGGACAAAATTTCGTCCCGAATGAGCTGATAGACCGGACTGGCACTGAGCTCAAAGGGGCGAACGAGCTTAAAGGTGGCCACCAAGTGGCGGCTCAGGCTAGCATCCGCACGCTCAAGCCAACGGCTGGAGGGTGCATCCCACCACTCACTGATCCATTGACCTTGTGCGTTTTGTCCGCGCAACACCCCCCAGATACCGGGGGGGTTGACTTCGTGTTCGTCACCTTCCAGAGCAAACACCAGCGCCGGCACTTTGGCTACATCGGGTTTATTCAGCCAGCGCGCGGGGCTTACCTGCAGGTGGCGCGCCAGGGTGGCCAGTTGCAGCTTCGGGTCATTCGGGCGTGTGCTGCTGGCCGACTCGCTCAAGGTCGCAGCAGCGGCCTCCTGCAGCGCCAAGCGGTCGACACTTTCGTGCTGGAGTTGCGCCAGGCGCGCCAAGCAAGGCAATAAATTGGGCGAGGTGTCTGTCGACAACAGGTTCTTGATTTCAGGGGCATTCATGGGGTGTTGCTTGTCACCGCCGACAGGCCCTGTGTATAAAAATTGAGCCGCCAGCTCACCACCATCTGGGTGGACAGCAGTTCGGCGATCTGGGTCTCGGTCTGCGCCAACTCACGCGCTGCATTCATCACGTCCAGCCACGACTTGCGCCCGGCCAAAAACTGGCGATCGTAAGAACTAGAGACCTCCTCAGCGGAACGCAAAGAGGCCCGAATAGAGTCCAAACGGCTAGCTGATGAGACCACCAGCGCATGGTCCGAGAGCACCTGCTCGCTCACCGCACGCGACTGCGCCTCGATATCGACCACAGCCGCTTCGTGCTGGATTCGCGCCGCCTCAACATTGGAAAGTGCAGACAAGCCCGCGCCAAAACGGGTGCTCAGCCCAATAAAAAGTCGAGTTTGCGGAGCGCCATTAGGGAGGTTGAAATTACCATACTGCCGGTCTAGCCGCGCATACAACTCGGGCGACAGGTCGGCGCGGCGCTCACCAACCACCGCTTGTGCCACACGGGCCTGCGCCTGCGCTTTTTGTACCGCCGGGCTTTGTTCAAGTGCTTGTGTCAGCAGCGCTTGTGGCCCTTGCGCCAGCGCGTGCGGTGCTGCCAGCGTGCCAACCAATGAGTCGTCGGTCACCGGTTTGCCCAACAACTGGCCCAGGCGTGTCAGCGCCATGTCGCGCTGGGTGCGCCCAGCGGTCACCTCTGCGGTGATGGCATCGAGTCGCCCCAGAGCCAGCACCAAATCGCTCTGTGCCGAGACGCCTTCAGCCAGGCGACGGCGCACCTGGTCACGCAGCTTGGTGTGGGTGAGCAGGCTTTTCTCGTTGGCCAAGGTTTTGAGGTGGGCCGACATCCAATCCCCATAAGCCTGCACCACGCGCAGGCCGAGTTGCAGGCGCGTCTCATCAAGCGTGGCCTGACTCACCACCAAACCCGCCCGGGCTTTATCGAGCCCCGCGGTCAGCCGCCCCCCGGTGTGCAGGGGCTGCTGAAGGCGCAGCGTTGCAACCTGAGCATCCCCCTGGTACAGCGGATCGGTGGCGCTGGCGCTGGCACGCTCCACCGTAACCGATGGTGTGGGATAAAACTGCCACTGGGCCGTATCGACCCCCGCCTGCGCAGATTTCACCAAGGCACGCTGGCTTTGCGTAGACGGGTGCGTGGCCAGCGTGTCCCGGATGAGTAACTCAAGCGTCTGGGCCTGTATCCCCACAGGGGCACAGGCCATGCAGGCAAACAGCAGAGTGAGGCGGGCGA
>JBIKZP010000523.1:0-2784 GCA_044354655.1 Rhodoferax sp.
GTTACGTAGCAGAAAGGCCTGTATGGTTGGCTAATGCCTCCTGGGGCGTAAGCCAAAATTTAGCTTCTCCATCAGCGTGCGCAACGTGCACATGAATGCGCGTCTCTTCTCGTGAAAAAAAGAAGAGACGATATTGACCGTCACGAACAACGGTAGGTGCCATGCCGGTACTGTAACCAACTTATTCTTCAGCTGGCTGACGTTCGAAGTAAGCGGGCGACGACGGCAGGACGCCGAGCCCGGGCCGGTGAAAATGTACCGCGTACCATCGGCCCCGGCCTGATGGCCTGCCGTTGGCGCCGGCTTGCGCGAGGGGTTAGGCGTCAACTTGCCACTGCTTGAATTCGACGAAGACCGCGCATAAAGGTTCAGGTAGTTCTGCTCGTGGTTCCGCTTCGATGCTGGCGAGAAGGTCATTCGCCCATCGCATTGAGTCCGGCGGCAGTTTTCCCTTCTTGAGGCCGAAGGCTGCGTTGATTTCCGCAAGCGTCATGCCCTTTCGAATTCCTTCTCTCGTACGGCGAACAATCTCGACCTGTGGAATTGGTGATTTCCAAATTTCAAGAGATCCGAACTGCATGCTGCGTCCAAAGTGCATAACGGCGTGGCAGGCTGGGCAGATCGTTGCCAAGTTGTCCAGTTCATCGTTCTCTTCGTCGGCAATGTGGTGAATGTGCATCCACTTCATCGCTCGGTGGTTGCAACTCGCACACGTGAAGTCATCACGTGCCAGAACCTGCCTCCGAAGTTTTTCGGTCACCGCTCGCTTGCGCTCCGCTCCTTGCCACTGGTTGACGTTGTTGACGCCGGGCCTGAGTTGGATGGTGGAGTGGCTCATATGTGTGCCTTTGACGCCTAACGTTTGAGTTCAGAGGCTGCCAAAGGCAGTCCGCTGGAACGAGGGGTTAGGCATCCGGTTCGGTGAATACAAAGCCTTTGTGCTCGGCGTACTTCTTGAACAGGTCAAAGGCTTCACTGCCGTCAGGCCCAACAAAGTAGCGCACTTCATTTCCATAGTTCTCCGGTACTTCCCAAGTGTCATGTTCGTAGAGCAGCCCAATGCCCCACTTAGACAGAACGCGGGTTGGAGCTACCAATCGACCAACATGGCGAAACACCCCTCGTTCGAAGTAGAAGATGAGATCGTGTTCGGTTTCTTCGCCTTCGGCTCGGTGCGAGAGTAGCTCCTTCTCCAGAAGAAAGGCAATGAATTCGGACCCGGCGTAGGTACTACGAAGACCGAAAGAAGCGATTTCAACGTACGTTGGATCCTCGACAAGGCTAAACGCATGAACGGCACACGTGTAGCCGTCAATCGGATGTGGGCTATCTTTCACAACAATGTTGTGGCGCGTTGCGCAGCGTAGGTTTTCAATCTGTGCTGCATGCTCCAGGAGGGGCAATGTGTTGACGATTTCGAGAAGACGTTGACGGAGCATTGGGTGTTCTTGTGGGATGTCTAACGTAATGGATGCCGCAAAGCCTGCGGGTTATTCTGGACGTTGCGAAATAAACTGGGCATGAATTCCTCCTGACGATGGCTTGCAGACTTGGTTCTCAATCAATATACCGTACACGCATACAGTTATAAATGAACGATGAAACCCGGCACTGCCCCGTCGCACCCTGTCCGCCTGATGGATCAGGTTCGCGAGCACGTTCGGTATTTGCACTATAGCCTGAGCACGGAGAAAACTTACCTTTACTGGATCCGTTTTTTCATCCGTTGGCAGGCAACGGGCGGGCAGTTTCACAGGCAGGCATTTGCAAGCCCGTTTCAGTACACACGTTGCGACACAGCTTTGCAACGCATCTGCTTCAGTCGGGGACCGATATTCGCACGGCGCAGGAGTTGCTGGGCCAAAGCGATGTCAGCACCACCATGATCTATACCCATGCGCTGAAGGTGGCAGCAGGTGAGACCAAAAGCCCACTCGGTGCGTTAACTTGGCTGAACACTTGAGTGACTGCAATCGCCACCATGCGGACATTTATTCTTGAATCCTTTTGGAAACGCAAGGTCAAGCGTTCCATCTTTGGGCCGACAGCGTAGTAAAGCCCCGCCTCGGTCGACCCGCAACGGGGACGCTAAGCCTGCCGTTGTTTGCCTAAGCCGTCGTCGCACCCGTTACATCAACCCTTGGAGCCCGCACCAAACATGCTGTGCTGAGGCCCGGCCCTGAGGCTGTCAGCGCAGGTCGCACCTGCTCACACGCCTCGGTGCGAATCGGACAACGGCTGGCAAACGCGCAGCCAGGGGGCGGCGCCAGCGGGCTGGGCAGGTCACCCGTCAGTATGATTTTTTCTCGTTTCCGTTGAGCCACCGGGTCTGGCAGGGGAATTGCCGAGAGCAGCGCCTGGGTGTAGGGGTGGCGCGCTGCACTGAAAAGAGCGTCAGTGTCGCCCTGCTCGGCCACGCTGCCCAGGTACATGACCATGGTCTCGTCAGCCACGTGGCGCACCACCGACAAATCATGCGAGATGAACAGATAGGCCAGACCCAGTTCCTGTTGCAGTTCCATCAACAGGTTCAATATCTGCGAGCGGATCGAGACGTCCAGCGCCGAGACCGGCTCGTCCAGGACCAGCAACTTGGGTGACAGGGCCAGGGCACGTGCGATCACCACCCGCTGCTTTTGGCCGCCCGACAAGGCGTTAGGGGTACGGGTGGCGTAGGCAGCAGGCAGGCCGACGCGGTCCAGCAACTCGCTCAGGCGGCGGCGCTGCTCGGCTTGGGTACGACCCTGGATGGCCAGCGGCTCCAGGATACTGTCGGCCACCGTC